>CAZHQP010000035.1:0-14458 GCA_964534735.1 uncultured Roseivirgaceae bacterium | reverse complement strand
AATGAAAACCGAAGCGCGTGCCGGTCAATATCTAGGTCATTGACATCATCCGCGATATCCAGTAAGCTTGAGTAAGCTGTGCCGCCTGAATTATTTCTTTGGTAGCGAATAGAGGTCATTTGATGATTGAGTCCGACAAAGGGTGAAAGACTTAATCTTTTAAAATTCAAAATATCAAAGCCAACCGTGTAGTTTAAAAGATTCCCGCCTGAAATTTTTACAACCTCATTTGTTTCAGATTTCAGTTTGCCGCCCCAGTAATAACTGAACAGGAAGTCATGTATAAAGCGCTTGTGCCTGAATGTTAATCCGTATCCGAATCCAACGGCACCTTCAGTGCTGTTTCCAAAGCCATTGGCTTGTAAGTCTTTAATTAATTTTTCATAGTCTCCGGGTACATAAACCAACGTCAAAATAATGCCGGCATAGCCTCCGGTTGTATCGGCTGTAACATACGTGAATAATTGTTGCAGCGAATCCATGCGCAAGCTGTACAAAGAGTCTATGCGGACTTGCTCATCCACGATAGTTGCCCGTAAAGCTTGATGATCGATTCGGGAGGGATTTATTTTTGAAAAATCATATTGCTTGTCGCGATGAATTGTTTGAGACATCGCGCTGCCCCCGATTAAAAGAAGCAGAAAGGTGGCAACAGATCTATTCTTCATTTACGGTGGTTGATGGCGCGGTGAGTATTTCGGGTGCATACTTTAAAAGCACCCCATACCATTTCACCAGCTTCTTGATATCCGAAACGTAAACGCGGCTTTCATCATATTCAGGCAGAATTGATTTAATGAACGCTTTGAGCTCAGCAGGATCGGCTTCTGCATCAAGACCCAGGTCCGCGCCATATTCTGCATGCATTTTTCTGAACACATCTGCCAGCGGAACAGTACCTTCTTTGGTTGTTGTATAGATAGAGATCTCACTTAAGATCGACAAACGATTACTGGCTGTTGCCACGATTTTTGTTTTGGCTTCATCAAGCGATTCAAGAATAACTCCGGATTTAGCCGGCTTGAAAACTTTAAAAAGTCCGCCTTTTCCTGAAATGGTAGCAATATCGTCTAACGTCATGATCGTATTTTTGGAACGGGGGCAAAACTAATCATTTTTTACGCTTGTCCGGGAGTGCGTTTTCAATAAAAGTGAGCACTTCATCTCTGCCTTTTTTTGCGGTAGAAGATGTGACAAAAGTTGGCGGAAGCTCATCCCACCATTTTAACAGTTCTTCTTTGTATCGGTTAATGTGAAGCTGCACCTTTCCGGTTGCGAGTTTATCTGACTTCGTAAAAATTATTCCCAATGGAACTTCGCTTGTTCCGGCCCACTCCAGAAAGCTTAAGTCAATTTTTTGCGGCTCCAGCCGAAGGTCAATCAGCACGAATATAAAAAACATATTCTCGCTGGCCTTAATATAATTGTCGATGATTTTCCCAAACCCCTGGCGAAGATCTTTGCTTCCTTGTGCAAATCCATATCCGGGCAAATCCACCAGGTACCATTGCTGGTTGATCAGGTAGTGATTAATGGTTTGAGTTTTACCGGGAGTAGCCGATACCTTGGCCAGACTTTTTCGGTTGGTGAGCATGTTGATCAGTGACGACTTGCCAACATTCGACCGCCCGATAAAGGCAAACTCAGGCAGCTTTTTGGTGTTCAGCTGACCAACATCGGTAACACTTGATATAAACTCTGCCTGAAGTATCTCCATACGGGTAAATTCTGTCGCTCAAGCGCGATTCATGTAAGTTTTAAACACTTTATGACCGAATTGAAAGCCTCAAATTGACGGTTTTTTCTATATTGGCAAGCGTAGTTATGCGTTTTATTCATAACTTTATTTGATAAACCGATTATTGACATGTACAGTATCCGTTGCGTACTGATTTTTTTAGCTGTCGCGGTATTGAGTTTGGCAGGTTATAGCCAGGATACCGACAAGAAAAAGGAAGCAGAACAATATCTGGAAATGGCCGAAGACATGCGTAAAAGCTCGCAGGCCGAAAATGATATTCGTGAAATCCTCGTGATGGCTGCTACAGCCGATCCAACCAATTTAAAAGCTAATTTCGATGCCGGCTATGCGCATTTGATAACGATCAATAAAGATCTGGCGGCTCAATACTTCATGCGGGTTTATGAAGCGGATAAAAATTATCGTTCAGATCTTGAATACCAGATCGGACGGGCCTACCAATACGGAATGGAATTTGATAAAGCGCTTGAGTTTTATACAAAGTACAAGGACAAAATTACCGCCAATGCAAATGCGCGCGACAAATACATGGTTAGTGTGGAATTGGTAGACCGCAATATATTTGAATGCCAGAACGGAAAGGAGTTTGTTGCCAATGCTAAAAATTTCTCAATTGTAAATATCGGACAGGAAATTAATTCTGAGTGGGACGATTTTGCGCCTGTTTTAAATGAAGCCGAAGATGAGATTGTTTTCACGTCCAGGCGAAGGGACGGCAACCTGAATGAAAATGTGGATGTTGATAACAAACCTTTTGAAGACATATTCGTCTCAAAAAAAGTTAATGGAAAGTGGGCCACTGCTAAAAATATCGGAGCACCAATTAATACAGGTTCGCACGATTCGAACCTTGCCATGTCGGCCGATGGTAAGATGCTGTTGATTTGTTCTGACAAAGGTAATGGTGATATTTTGTTTTGCGAACGTCAGCCCGACAATAGCTGGGGATCACCTAAGTCGTTACCCGGAAGCATTAATTCCGATTATGAAGAGAAATCCGCCACGTTATCAAAAGATCAAAAAACAATTTATTTCTCCAGCAACAGACCGGGCGGGTTTGGGGGAATTGATATCTATAAGGCCACCCGGGATGCGAAAGGAAATTGGGGCAATGTAAAGAATCTGGGGCCCGTAATAAACACGGAAGAGGATGACGATGCGCCTTTCATCGATTACGATGACAAAACATTATACTTCAGCTCACTCGCACATAAGGGCATGGGCAATTACGACATCTTTAAAAGTGTAATGGATGCTAAAGGTGCCTGGAGCGAGCCTGAAAACATGGGCTATCCGATCAATACACCCGATAATGATATTTACTACGTTCATACTAAAGATGGCAAGCGCGGGTACTATTCATCCGTGCGTGAAGATGCATTAGGTTATGAAGACATTTACTTGATCACGGTCCCGGAAAAGAAAGCGGAGCCGGTAACCGAAGCTCCAAAACGAAAAATTCCGCTTAAATATATTGTTCGGGTGATCGATCCGGGAACGAAAAAGAATCTTGGAGTTAAAATAAAGCTTCAGGGTGCTGCCGATAACATTATTGTCAGCTCTTCTTCACCTACTCCGGGTGTGTATGAGTTCAAAGTATCCGACCCGAAAGACTACAAACTTTCGATTGAAGCGGAAGGATTTATGTTCGTGAATGAAACGCTGACACTGGAGGGTTCGGCTGAACAGGAGAAAGTGATGATGAAAACTGTTGAGCTTAAAAAGCTGGAGGTCGGGTTAGTTACTATTCTTCGGAATATTTACTTCGATTTCAACAAGGCAAGCTTTAAACAGGTATCATACGAAGAGTTGAACAAACTTGAGCGCATGCTGCAACAAAAATACAGCGCTGAAAGTTGAAATTGGCGGGCATACCGATATTGTCGGCACAAAAAATTACAATCAATTGCTGTCACGGAAACGAGCTGAAGCTGTTAAAGATTACCTGACCAAAAAGGGAATCGATAGCCGGAGAATTACAGCGGTAGGCTACGGGGCCACCAAGCCATTAGCCAGCAACGATGATGAGGAAGAAGGCCGTGAATTAAATCGCAGGGTAGAATTCAAAGTGTTATCCGGCAAGTAGGCCAACTGACGGCATTTCAGACTTGATTTCTAAAAGCCCTGATTTTTAAGCAGGAATTTAGCAACTTGCGCATCGCTTAAGTATTTACACAGAGCGAGTAATCATGAGTGTTGTACCGTACAAAGAACAAGATACTTCCAAGAAGGAACAGGTCGCGCAGATGTTCAACAGCATCAGCGGCAGGTACGATTTTCTTAATCATTTCCTAAGTTTGGGTATTGACAAGGGATGGCGGAAGAAAGCAATCAAAATCCTGGCTGATTCCAACCCTAAAATAATCCTTGATGTAGCGACCGGAACGGGTGACTTTGCCATCCAGGCGTTGTCTATTAATCCCGATAAAATTGTAGGGGTTGATATATCGGAAGGCATGCTTGCGGTAGGAAGAAAGAAAATCCGGAAACGGGAACTGAGCGATAAAATAGAGCTGAAATCAGGTGATTCCGAGAATCTCCCATTTGAGGATAATAAGTTTGATGCTGTAACCGTTGGGTTTGGAGTGAGAAACTTTGAAAATCTGCACAAAGGCCTTAAAGAAATTAACCGCGTAATGAAACCGGGAGCGAAGCTTGTTATACTTGAGTTTTCAAGGCCAACACGCTTTCCGTTTAAACAAGGGTACAATTTTTATTTTAAGTTCGTGCTGCCTAAGATTGGCCGTTGGGTATCGCGTGATAAATCAGCCTATACATATCTTCCCGAATCGGTAGAAGCTTTTCCTGACGGGGATAAATTTCTCGCCATTCTTCATGAAACCGGATTTAAAAACACTGCATGCAAGCCGTTAACCTTTGGAGTAAGCTCTATCTACACCGCACAAAAATAATTGTGCTTGGGCTTATGCTTGTTGCAGGCATGGCGCACGCGCAAAAATTCAAGTGGGCTCCCCGGAATAATCCTAATTATGACGAGCGGAGATGGACGTACGGTTTTTTAATTGGTATCCATACTTCAGCGTATCAAATCAAGTATGCAGATACGATGGCTGTTAAAGGAACTCCGGATAACCACGGATTGGACTCTCTTCACTCTGTATTGCCCTCCTGGGGCGGAGGTTTCTCACTCGGATTTATTGTTAATTATCGGATCAATGAATTTCTCGATCTGCGGTTAACACCAACTGTTGCATTTTACGAACACACACTTCGGTATAATTATACGGATGATACGTATCGCGATGAGCTGGTTGAAACTACCATGGTTGAGTTTCCCTTCCTCCTGAAGTATAAATCGATGCGCAGGGGTAATGTAAGGATGTATGTAATCGGAGGCTTTAAACCGGGTATTGAAGCTTCCGGTAAAAAGGAACTGGACAATGTTACGACTTCGCTTGAAGTAAAAAATCTGAATATGAGCCTGGAAGCAGGCATCGGGTTGGATCTTTATTTCCCGTTATTTAAATTTTCTCCGGAGATCAGGTTTTCGAGGGGTATCGTAAACGTACTTGATAATAATCAGAATATTTTCGGGGTTCCCTTAAAATATGTGAACACCAATACCATCACTATGTATTTACTCTTCCAATAATGGAAAAAAAGATTGTAATGATTACCGGTGCGACTTCCGGCATTGGAGAAGCAACTGCCATAGTGCTCGCTGAAAATAATTTTAGGCTCATTCTATGCGGTCGCAGAAAGGATCGGCTTGATGCCTTGAAAAGCAAATTATCAGCTCAGACTGAGGTTTATACATTGGAATTTGATGTGCGCAACAAAACTGCTGTCCACTCAGCTATTGATTCATTGCCGGATTCCTGGAAAAAGGTTGATGTGCTAATCAACTCAGCAGGCAATGCACATGGTCTGGATCCTATTCAAACCGGTAATGTAGACGACTGGGATGCCATGATTGATATTAACGTAAAAGGATTGCTTTATGTTTGTCATGAAATTATTCCGGGTATGGCTGAACGAAAATCCGGACACGTTATAAACATTGGGTCAATTGCAGGTAAAGAAGTGTATCCGAATGGAAATGTTTATTCAGCCAGTAAGTTTGCAGTAGATGCTTTAACCCGGGGCATGCGTATCGACCTGAATGCAAATGGTGTAAAAGTTACTTCCATCAATCCGGGTCTTGTGGAGACTGAATTTTCAATTGTGCGGTTTAAAGGAGATACCCAGCGGGCGTCTCAGACATATAAAGGGCTTGATCCGCTGAAAGGCAAAGATATCGCGGATCTTATTTTGTTTACGATCACACGCCCGGCTCATGTGGTGCTGGCTGATGTAACTATTTTCCCCACAGCCCAGGCAAGCAGCATGCACGTAAAGCGCGATGCCTAGATAAAAGCTAATAAGGTAGGCTCATGAATTTCGTGAGCGCCATCAAAGACGACTGGATCGGCAGTTATGCCAAGCTTTTCTGAAAGTAATTTCATTTCTCCGAATCGGTTCTCATTTAGAAAAGGATCATTTTTTCCGTAAACCGTTTTAAATTCTTTGTTTTTCAAAAGTTCTTTTCCTTTTTCGAAATCCATGTCATTCGGCAGAATGCCAGCCCAGAGAATTAATCGGTCGAAGTAGATTGACTGGCTCAATGCCCAGCGCGAAGCTGTTGCGGCACCCTGCGAAAAGCCGAGTAATGTGATCGAAAGATCTTTACGATTCCCGATCTCAAGGCTAAAAACAGAATTCAGATAAGTCATGTAATTTTCAATATCGGTCAACCTGTTCTCACGCGTCATCCAGCTGGCGCCCACCCGGGTACTGCCGCTTTTGCTTCGGGTAGATGCATCCTCCAGGTAATAGTGTGACAGCCCTTCAGGGGCAATGATACAGATATTGTGTTTTTCCAGGCTTTTGAATTTGGGCAGAAAGTATTGTGCAAGCTGGCCATAGCCATGCAACACAAACCAGACAGCTTTGATTTGGGAATTAATCTCACCCAGCTTAAAGTACCGGCCTTTAAAGTTAAACTCGGTTTCAAATTGAAGCATGGGTTAAGTTAATAATAAACCCGGTAGTGTATTGGATTTACTATTGTCTGTTAATTACCTCTTTTTTTACAAATTTGGCGTCCCAATCAACCACCCACGTTTTGCCGGTATCGTACGAGTTTTCAATAAGCTGGTTAAGTGAACCATCTTCGGGATGAAACGTAAATTTAAATCTTCTGTGAATCAGCCCTTCTGTCGGAATATTTGCGATGGCCAAGAATGTAATAGTATTTTCACCATCTTCAATTGCTTCGTAATTGAAAACATCTCCGGAACTTCCAGCCCAGCAGTGCATAAATTTTTGTTTTGCAGGATCAAAAAAACTCATGCTTTTTCCTTTAAAGTCTGGAATGCCAAAAACTTTCGGTTGAAAATACGTGAAGTACTCGAGTAGTGAACATCCTCCTTCTGATCTAACAACACTGTCCTCACCGACTTTCATTGTATATTTTCGGTCAGGTCCCTGAACTAACACATTCCAGTTGCCAATAAAGAAATCAAGTTTCTTTGAATTGGTATCATGCAAGCAAGGGGATGTGTTTTTCTCCATTTTTTCTTTGATGGCGTTAAACGCTGGATCGGTTTTTACAGTTTCAAAATTTTTATCGGTGCCGATAAGATTAAGGTAAGTACTCCCTCCTGCATTGTCAGACAGGATATTAAGATATTTAAGAGAATTTTGCTTGTCATTCAGCGCTGCATAACCCTTAGCAATCTGGAAGTATGCTCCGTTCTTGGCAAGATTGGGGTGCATGGGAAGGTGATTTGCTTTCTTGAAATTTTCGATTCCTTCCTCATATTTTTTCTGACTGAATTGTGAAGATGCAAGTGAAAACCATGACCAATAGCTGTCCGGATTTTTTGAAAGGTCTTCTTTGAATTTTGCTTCAGCTTCAGCGAATTTCTTTTGCTGCATAAGTTGCTGGCCGCTTTCGATACCGGAATTTTGTGCGGTACCTGCTGATATGCAAAGCACGGAGAGGAGCAGAGGTAGTAAGGTTTTCATAGGCTCTTAACGTAATAATTAACACTCATTAATTGACTGTTCGGTTGAAAACAGGTAACGGAAAATTGTTATTTGTTTCGTATTTGTCGAATAACTTTACACAAGCGGCTTCAAAATCCTTTTAAAAGGCAACTTACAGCAGAATCAGATTGCCTGATGACCCCGTTGTTTTCATATGAAAACTTTGAGTTGGGGGATTGAATATAAGTAAAAAGGCTTCTTTTCGGGAAGCCTTTTTTACTCATTTCTTTTGGAGAATCTATCTCTTAAACCCCAGCGCGCTTCCGCCACAATACGATGAAGGTTTTTCGAATGTGTACTGAATGTAATAAACACCGGTTGCGTTACATGGATACGCGATGGCTGAGATATATTGATCATTCAGCTTGCTCGAAGCCACCTTGTTACGGTTAGAATCATACAAGCTCACGATAATGCCGTCAGTTGGCTGACTTGGAGCACAGATGTTGATCATGTACTGGGTGCCTTTCAAAAACACATAGGAGTACTCAACTTTCTCTTTTGAGCCGCTCTCACCATCAATCTTGTAGCTTTTCAGGAAATTGAATCCAGCAGCAAGCTTTGGAATACACTGACTGCTCAGGTTTTCAGCATTGCACTGTGCTGCTACATCAGACGTATTCAGCAGGAATATTATGAAGATAGAAAATATCAGCTTTTTCATAGGGGTTTAGCTTAGCTAATGATTTTGGTGCGAATATTAGATGTTATGTTTTTAATCTCAGCCACTTGTTCGGGCGTGATGGCTACCGTTGTTGTACTGTTATCTTTAACTACCATAACACCATCCACTACCGCAAATGTAGATTCCTTGTACGTATACGTAATGATAACCTTTTCATAAACCTGTTTCAGGCCTTCAAGGTCAGCCAATAATGATGCCATATTTTTATCGGACTCTTTATAGTACGAAAGGAGCGTCATCACCTTTTCCAGAATGATTTTTTGTTCACCAATTTTTTCATTCAGCTCCTTATTCCTCGGATCGCTAACCGCCACGTTGCATGTGATCTGCATCGCCTCCAGCCACCCGCCAGTCAGGAGCAGTATGCTCAGATTAGAGCGTCTTTGTTCCTGGAAATAATGATTAATGCTGTTGAAATTCTGAGTTGTAATGAGCAATAATGAATCAAGGTTCTTGCTGTTCGTTGCCAGCCGGCCAATCGTTTCAATATCAAAAAACTGCCCGATGTTCAGGTCATTCGCCAGACTCTTGATAGAGGCCATGTACTTGATACCATCCTGGTTCTTTTCGTATATGTTGGTATACCCCAAATCTGTTCCATAGATCCCGAGATTCAGGGCTTTCTGATAATTGTTATTGTACTTCGAAATATTGTCTGCGGGGTTCAGATAAGTCAGATCATATTTTTTGCCGGAAGACTTCAGAAGAACTGAAATTTCCAACGGACTTGGAATTTCCTGAAGGAGATCATCAATTACTTCTTCTGAAATGCTTGGACCTGCAGGCTCTGTCGAATCCAGACTGTCCAACATGGCCTGTTCTTCAGTTTTTCCACCTGATCCACAGGCAGTTAATACAAGCAGGAGGAATGCTGTTTTTACTACTTTCATAATTAAAACTATGCGTTTACAAAGTTAAAAATTAGGCATTCCTGCGCAAAAAGTTACAGGAATGCTTATTTCTTTTTTGAGAAGGGCATTTTAGGTATTGCCATTTTAGGGAGCGCTACCTTTTGGGGGAGCGGAACTTTGCTGAACAGGGCAAGAAATTTTCTCAAAGCTTCGGTGTAAAGCAACACGTAAAGTATCAGCGTGGTAATCCAGATCACGATAAGGTTAAAGTAAAATGTGTCGAACTGCATACCGAGGAAGTTCTTTGTGGGTGCAAAGAAGTGTGCCCGGTAGTTGAAAAAACCTTTTGGATCCGGATCCTTAAACACCGGATTGATTTGCTGGATTAACTCACCCTTATATTCCAGTAAACGATCGCTTGTGTTAACATTTTTGACAAGATCAGCCATATCTTCATTGTAATACCTGTTTTTGTACTCCAACACAGAATAGCGGGTGTTTTTCTGAAGCAAGGCAATGTCATGCTCTTTCCTGGCTACAATACTGTTGTACTGATCCAGGTATTTCTTTTTATAATTAGTGAGGTATTGCCCTAATGCTAAATCAAATTCTGGGGTATAATCCTTCAAAGTCCAGGGAGAGGAGAAATCTGCCTTCTCAAGTCCGGCCTTATATTTTTCATTCTTTAAGCTTGTACGAATTACTTCTAAATCGTATTCAGCCTGTTTGTGAAGCGAATCATTTTTAGACCGGAGATTTTCTGCAAGTGATTTTTGTTTTTCAATCAGCTTGTCGGCAAAGAAAGAAGATTTGAAGTCAGACTCTGATTCTATTTTATCATGAAGATAGAAGGGTTTTTCAAACGAGTTGTTTTTGAACTGGTAAACAGCCATCGCTTCATACGCCCAGCGGGACGCCATCATATCAGCCACCAGCGGTACTTTTCCTTTTGTGCTGATGGCGCTGTTAAGCTTATCGAAAGGGAACAGCAATCCGCTGAGGATCATCTGCGGGATAAGCAGTAATGGAATCAATACGTATACAGTTACCGCAGAATTGAAGGCTGACGAAATATTGAGTCCAAGTACATTGGCCATGCAGGAGGTAGTGAATAATACTACCCAGAACGGAATCAACATGGTCCATTCAATTTCAAGAATCAGGTTTCCGACCAGTGCAAAGAGAATTGTCTGGATGGCTGACATTACAAACAAAATTACCAGCTTGGATACGAGGTAGCTGTTCCAGCTCAGGTTCAGGAATGATTCACGCTTTAGTATTTTCCGGTCGTGAATAATTTCCTCGGCACTTACCGTAAGGCCCATGAACAGTGCCACGATAATGCTCATTAGCAGGAAAGCCGGATAATTGTCGTTATAGCGAAAGCTATACGCAGCTCCGCCCGGAGCACTTTTGTACTTTATGATGAACGCCAGGATGAGTGCAAGCAACGGGCCTTCCAATAAATTGATCAGCATGTACTGCTTGTTGCTTACTTTTGAGCGTACATCGCGGATTGTAAAAATGACTGCCTGCTTAACACGAGACGGGAGCGTTAACGATTTAGGTGGAGCTTCTTTTACATTTTCAATTTTCGGGATCTTGAAACGTTCGCGGTACCAGATGTGCCATTGCGTTGGGGTTATCTTGCGTTTGGACGTTGGCTGACCATATTCATCAACCACCTTCGCTTCAATAATATTAAAGATCTGCTCCGGATTAACATTACCGCAGATTTCGCACTGGCCCCGGTTGCTATCTACCTGTTGCGTTGATTTTTTAAAATACGTAACGGCTTCCACAGGTGGACCATAATAAGCAGGCACTCCACCGGTATCCATAATGATCATTTTGTCGAACATCTTGTAGATGTCTGATGAAGGCTGATGAATGACAACAAAAACGAGCTTTCCCTTGAGGGATAACTCTTTTAACAGATCGATAACGTTTTCAGAGTCACGCGAGCTAAGGCCCGATGTGGGCTCATCCAGGAACAGAACCGCGGGTTCGCGGATCAATTCGAGTGCAATGTTCAGGCGCTTTCGCTGACCGCCACTAATGGTTTTATCGAGCACCCCGCCAACTTTCAGATCTTTACGTTGATCAAGCCCCAGGTCTTCAAGTACATCCATAACCCGTTTGTGCAGTTGCGCTTCGCTGAAGTCTGCAAAACAAAGCTTGGCGTTATAGTATAAATTCTGATAAACCGTAAGCTCTTCAATCAGCAGATCATCCTGCGAAACATATCCGATAACGCCATGGATTTTGTCTTTCTGGGTATGAATATCATATCCATTGATCAGCACCTGGCCCTTGGTTGGCTTAACCAGGCCGGCCATCACATGCAGAATGTGGTTTTTCCGGCACCACTGGCACCCATAATACCGATCAGCTTACCTGGACCTTCCGAGACAAACACATCGCTCAGTCCGATTGCTCGATTTGGAAATCTGAACAGCTTGATATTTGCATTGAAGGAAAGCTTGGTTGTTTTTATCTCTTCGTTAAAATCACCCACTACATCGCTATAATATAATGCAGCGCCTGAAGGAGTTTTTATGGTGCTTCCGTGCGAAAAAAGATACGCCCGGTTCGGTTGCATAATGAAGCCGTTGAGTGTAGTGGGTTCTTCACCCATGTACTTAACAAACAGCATATCAACACTGCGTACACGCATGAACGCCAGCATTCCATCAACATGAATGTGGGTGTGTTTGTATTTCTTCCCGGCTTCCGCCTGACTATGTGAATTCGCCAGCAGAATATTCGGAGAATCGAGTGTATCACTGTCTTTTGAGATAACAAAGCTTTCGATCAGCTTATGCTCGGGCTGGGCAATGTTAAATACAACAGACACCGTGTTAATGATGTCCATCCGCTGCGAGGTGAAATGACCATCGGAACCCACAAGCTCAAGCAGTTTGATCAGCACAATGGTTTTTTGTTTCTGCGTAAGCGTCTTGTTGATCTTCTTGCAGATTGAAAGTGTTTTAAGCGAATCCTTTACGGAGGGTGCCAGTGTGCGGTCTTCTTCAGCTACCAGGCCAACTTTGCTGTAGCCTGAATAATCGTCATAAAGCTGCAGGTATTCTTTAATGCTGTCGCGGTCAAGCTCGGCCTGAAAGAAGTTGATAACAAATTCGCGTTCGTTGATCGATACCCCGCCATCCTGCTTGGTAATGATGGCGAAAAGTTGTGTTAAAGCTTTGAGTATTTCTTCACTCATGGGGCGATATTCTTCTCGGGATTCGGGCTACAAGGCAAATTAGTAAGTTTTGAACTCAAAAGGAATGTTCACAAGCTCAAAAAACTCCTCGCCAGCTTCTTTAATGTCCTCATCCTCGTCATGATGATACCAGAGCACCTTTGAATTTTTTATAAAGGATATGGCAGAAAGGGTATCGAGCAATGCTTTTGAGGAAGCCGTATTAAAATATTCAAGCTTGAAAACAAAAAGCGTGGTACTGTTGGGATCTTTCGAATAGCTGTTAAGCCATTGCAGTACGGGGGTGTAAACTTCTGAGATATCATCTGCCACGGAGCGGCCGGTAATTTCGAATATTGATTTTGTTGAGTCGAGTATAACAGCGGGTGTGGTAGCGGTTCCGGCTATCGTGAGTGGTTTCATGCCTTAAGATATAAGATTGATTTCGAGAGAAAATGTGTAAACCTGGTTATTGATCTTTTGAAATGTATACCGGAGGGGTAAGGTTGACCGAAGTGCGATTTTATAGAGTCCTAATCCAGCGCCACCTTTCTCTGATAACGAAGCCCCCTGTAATGTTTTGGTATAGATATTTTTTAGTTCGGATTGGTCGAGCTTATTAATAACTTTTACGCGGTTAATTAAAGTCTGCACGTCTTTTTCATAAATCGGGTTAACGGATTTGACTAAATAGTCATCCCCGTAATTTTCAATCGTTAAGCGTGAGGATTTTTTATCGATGCTGTGCCGCTGAACATTCTGAAAAAGTTCAATGGAAATTTCAATTAATCTTTTTTTGATCAGCATCGGGGTTGTGCCCTGTTTCGTTAACTTTTCAATGTGCTGAAAAAATGACTCCGTAATTCCGATTGAAAAATCAGGTATATAGATCACGATTTGTTTTTGGAAGGTGTTTCAAGATTTTCTTTTGTGAACCCAAACGGAAGCAACGCAGCTGCAGAAGAACATTTCACCCAGTTATCTTCTTCCGCCAGCATCACCACTTCAAATGGTTTTTTCTGACGATCTTCAAACTCGGCCATTACCTGGCGGCAGGCTCCGCATGAAGCTGCAGGAACAAGCTCTTTATGATTTTTCTTATGTGCAACAATGGCCATCTTCATGATGCGCTTATCGGGATGCAGCGATGCCGTTGCATAAAGGGCCACGCGCTCGGCACACATACAGAGCGGGTACGAGGCATTCTCCTGGTTTGCACCCGTAACTACCGTCCCGTCCAGCAAGATCAATGCAGCGCCAACATGAAATTTTGAATAGGGTGCATATGCATGTGCAGTAGCTTCCTTTGCTTTATGCACTAAATATTTCGACTCCTGGTCGAGATCGTCAAAATTGTCTACCGATTCAAAATGATTCATAGCCGAAAAGGTTGTCCATGTAAGTTAAAAATTTTCAGACGGTAATTCTACTTTCGGGGGTATTTGGGTACTTTGCCAACGGCCTGAATACACGTGAAATAAGCATATAAACCAGTTTCGGTAAGAGCTGTTAGTCGCGAATTCCATGTGTACATAAAGAAACAGGATTATCTGATGAAAACGATTCTCGTACTGGGAGCAGGACGCTCTTCTTCTGCTTTAATTACTTATCTATTGCAGCGTGCTGCTTTGTATTCCTGGAAGATAGTGGTAGGCGATGTATCGGAAGCTGCGGCCCGGCTTCGTATTGGCGGATCAACCCGCGGGCATGCCGTGTTGTTTGATATGGAAGATGAAGTTAAAAGCACGGAGACTGTCCGTACGGCAGATGTGGTGATCTCGCTTATGCCTGCACACCTGCATCATCTTGTCGCGAAGATCTGTGTGGAGCATGGAAAACATTTGTTGAATGCCAGTTATGTGTCGCCTGAAATGCAGGCGTTGCACGAAGAAGCAACGTCAAAA
>CAZHQP010000034.1:11497-14773 GCA_964534735.1 uncultured Roseivirgaceae bacterium | reverse complement strand
TAAATGAGTACGAAGTTGGCAAGGTACAGGTAACGCAGGAAGAGCTGAATGCCAATAAAGATAAGATCCTGGCCACGCTTACCAACTTCAAAATTGGTATTACGAGCATTAAGGCGACCATTGGGCCAACCGTAACGCTGTATGAAATTGTACCTGAAGCAGGTATCAAAATCTCCCGGATTAAAAACCTGGAAGACGACATTGCCCTAAGCCTGGCTGCATTAGGCATTCGTATCATTGCACCAATCCCCGGAAAGGGAACCATTGGTATTGAAGTGCCGAACAAAAACCGGGAGATGGTGAGCATTCGCTCGGTACTGGGTTCACCAGGATTTGTTAAAACCGATAAAGAACTTCCGATCGCGATTGGAAAGACGATTTCCAACGAAGTATTAGTGATTGATTTGGCCAAGATGCCTCACTTGCTGGTAGCGGGCGCTACAGGGCAGGGTAAGTCGGTCGGGCTGAACGTGATCCTCGCATCACTCTTATATAAGCGTCACCCGTCACAATTGAAGTTTGTGCTGGTCGATCCGAAAAAAGTTGAGATGTCGCTGTTCAGCAAGATCGAGCGTCATTATCTCGCCAAGCTTCCAAATAGTGAAGAGGCAATTATCACCGATACAAAAAAGGTAGTTCACACGCTCAACTCGCTCTGTATTGAAATGGAAAACCGGTACGAGATCCTGAAAGATGCAGGTGCGCGTAACTTAAAAGAATACAACGCCAAATTTGTCGGGCGGAAGCTAAACCCGAAAGAAGGTCATCGATTCCTGCCGTATATCGTTTTGGTAATCGATGAGCTTGCCGACTTGATGATGACTGCCGGTAAAGAAGTTGAGACCCCGATTGCCCGCCTGGCCCAGCTTGCACGTGCGATCGGCATTCACCTTGTAGTTGCGACACAGCGGCCATCAGTGAACGTTATCACGGGCGTTATTAAAGCAAACTTCCCCGCTCGTTTATCGTTTCGTGTAACATCCAAAGTCGATTCAAGAACAATTCTCGATGCAGGTGGCGCAGATCAATTAGTCGGGCAAGGTGATATGTTATTGTCGTCCGGTTCAGATGTTATTCGTATTCAATGTCCGTTTGTGGATACTCCTGAGATCGAAAAAGTTTGTGACTTCATCGGTTCGCAGCGTGGGTTCGATTCGGCCTATCTGTTACCGGAATACGAAGGCGAAGATGAAAGCGGAGCTTCAACTGTTGATCTCTCTGAGCGCGATGCCCTATTCGAGCAAGCCGCTCAGCTCATTGTTAACCATCAGCAGGGCAGCACTTCACTAATCCAGCGCAAGCTAAAATTGGGCTATAACCGTGCGGGAAGACTGATCGATCAGCTGGAAGCAGCCGGAATTGTAGGGCCGTTCGAAGGCAGCAAAGCCCGCGAAGTTTTGATCAAAGATCAGCTGAGTTTGGAACAATTATTGACTGGTTTGAAGGAAAAACACGGTCAGTAGCCTATTTTCGCACCGGTTTTAGTCTTAACAGCATTTACTCATGAAAAAACTCTGTTTCCTGATCTTTCAGCTTTTGGTTGTCAACATAGCGTTTGCACAATATGATGCACAGGCGCTTGCAACACTTGATGCGATGAGTAAAAAGTACAAGGCTTATACATCCTTTGAAGCCAATATTACTACCACCATGACTAATGAAACAGAAGGTGTTAAGGAGGAATATAAAGGTAAAATTACCGTTAAGGGCGACAAGTATAAGCTGGTAATGAGCGAGCAGGAGATCATTAATAATGGAACTACACAATGGACATACATTCCGGCTGCTAAAGAAGTAACGGTTGATAACTATGATGCGAACTCGGATGAGATCAACCCCTCAAAAATTTACGAAATTTATAAGAAGGGATTCAAATATTTGCATAATGGCGAGCATACAGAAGCCGGTGTGGTAGTAGAAGAAATTGACCTGGTACCCGAAAAGAAGGATGCGCAGTTCTTTAAGATCAAAATGCTGATTGCTAAGAAAGATCATAGCATTCAGAGCTGGACGATGATGGATAAAAGCGGTAACAAGTATAAATACACGATCTCAAAGTTTACCCCCGATGTAACCGTGGCCGATACATTCTTTGTGTTCGATACAAAGAAATATCCGGGTGTAGACGTGACAGATTTGCGTGACTGAGTTATTTGTTAATCGGTTTGAATCGATCAACAAATAACGTTTAACTTTGCGGCATGAACAGGGCACAGCTCTTCGAGCAAATAAAAAAAAAGAATTCATACCTCTGCGTAGGCCTCGACACTGACATCACAAAAATCCCTGGCCATTTAAAGAATTCAGTCGATCCTGTGTTTGAATTCAATAAACAGATCATTGACGCTACGCATCAGCATTGCGTAGCGTACAAGCCAAACATCGCTTTTTACGAAGCGCTTGGCTCAAAAGGCTGGGAGAGTCTTGCTAAGACACTTGAGTATATTCCAAAAGAATGTTTTACAATTGCCGATGCCAAGCGCGGTGATATTGGAAACACATCATCACTTTATGCCAGGGCTTTCTTTGAGCAAATGAATTTTGATTCCATTACAGTTGCTCCATATATGGGTGAAGATTCTGTAAAACCCTTTCTGGAGTTCAAAAATAAATGGGTTATCCTGCTGGCCCATACCTCCAATTCAGGCAGCAGTGATTTTCAGCTCATCGAATCTAAATCGGGCAAAAAACTTTATGAGGAAGTAATCACAAAATCCCAGCAATGGGGTACACCTGAACAACTGATGTATGTGGTGGGCGCGACCCGAGCTGATAAAATCGCAGAGATCCGCAAGCTTGCTCCTGAACATTTTTTTCTCGTACCAGGCATTGGAGCACAAGGCGGTGACCTCGCTGAGACTTCAAAACATGGTTTGAATAAGCAATGTGGTTTGCTTGTAAATTCTACACGTGCAATCATTTATGCTTCTTCCGATAAAGACTTTGCGAAAGCTGCAGAAATTGAAGCCGGGAAGGTGAAAGCTGAAATGTCTGCACTTCTTCAGCTATATCTATAGGAGTAACTCCTATAAATGCTGACAACTTATGTCAGCATCATATTTCAAACAATTAAACTTCTATTTTCACCATTGCGTTTGAATCTGCGAAAATCTAAATCGTGATTCTAAATCAATCACGTGACTGAGTCATTTTTGCATTACGTTTGGCAGCTTCAATATTTCCGCAAAGATGAGCTGAAAGCATCATCCGGTGAAAATATCCTGGTACTTCATCCGGGCACACATAATACTGATTCGGGCCCGGATTTCTCGAATG
>CAZHQP010000034.1:0-11397 GCA_964534735.1 uncultured Roseivirgaceae bacterium | reverse complement strand
CTGGTACTTCATCCGGGCACACATAATACTGATTCGGGCCCGGATTTCTCGAATGCAAGAATAAAAATTGATGATCTGGAATGGCGTGGCAGTGTTGAAATTCACATTAAAGCTTCCGGGTGGAATGATCATAAACACAGTGCTGATGTGGCATATGAAAAAGTAGTGCTGCATGTGGTCTGGGAAAATGATAAGCCGATTCACAGAACGGATGGCTCCAGAATGCCCACACTTGAGCTGAAAAATCGGGTGGATATTGAACTATGGAATCGATATCAGCAATTATATACGAGCCCAGAGACCATTCCTTGTTCATCGAATTGGAAGACTGTTCCGCATATGAATAAGATTTCCATGCTGGACAGAGCCCTGATGCAGCGGTTGGAATTAAAAGCGAATGACGTAAAAAAGCTGTTAGCGCGAAACAGTAACAACTGGCAGCAAACCTGTTATCAGCTTCTGTGTAAGAATTTTGGCTTCAAAGTTAATGCTGATCCCATGACCCGGCTAGCGCAGTTGATTCCGCATACACTGTTGCTCAAACATTTCGACAAATCAATTCAGGTAGAGGCATTGCTTTTCGGAGCGAGCGGATTTTTAGAAGACGCTGCGTTGGATGACTACACAATCCTTTTGCAAAGAGAATACAATGTGTTAAGAAAAAAATACAATCTCGCAGCCCGTCAAATGAGTATCTCGCAATGGAAATTCCTCCGGTTACGCCCGGCAAATTTTCCAACCCTGCGGATCGCTCAGCTTGCTTCATTGATTACGAAGGAAAGGGCATTGTTCTCAAAAATTCTGGAGCTTGGATCGTACAAGCAAGCTTATGCACTTTTGGATACGGATCAGAGTGAATATTGGCAGCATCATTACCAGTTCGGCAGGTTTGCTAAAACAAAAACAGCTTCCGTGGGTGAATCCAGTATTCAGAATATTATCATTAACACCGTTGTACCGTTACTCACCGCGTATGGAAAAATCCATAACGAACAGGCGTATGTGGACATGGCGGTCAATTTGCTGCAAAATATTCCTGCGGAAAATAACAGGATTATCCGCCAATGGAACGATCTTGAGCAAAAAGTAACCAGTGCGTTTGATTCGCAGGCATTGCTTGAGCTTTACAACAATTTCTGTATGAAGCACAGATGCCTGGAATGTAACGTGGGTTCGTACCTGTTAAAATCGTAACATGTTTGTACTGATTGCGAATATTGGTGTTCTGCTGCTGATTTCGTTCTGGATCTGGAAAAAGGATAGTGCCCTGCTTCATAAACTTTATTGGCCTGCACTCACAGTAAAAGTATTAGCCGGGACCTCACTCGGCATTATCTACTCAACGTATTATCCGGTTAGTGATACATTCACTTTTTTTCAGCTTGCAGCAGACAGAGCTGATGCAGGCCGACTCGATTTTTCATCTTACCTCAACTTTCTCGTCAGTAAAAATGAAGGCTACTTTCTGGGCGAACACCGGACGGTGTTCTACACAAAATTTACGAGTGTTTTTGCACTTATTACAGATAATAACTATTGGTTAACGGCTGCTTATTATTCACTGTTATCTTTTTTCTCTGCCTGGTATCTGACCAAAACCATAGCGCGGCTTTTTCCAGGGTATAAAATTGCAGCGTGTATTGCTTTTCTTTTTTTTCCTTCCGTGGTCTTCTGGAGCTCAGGGGTAATTAAAGAATCGTTAACCATGACAGCATTATTTTTTCTCATAACAGTTTTTGTGAAAGCATGGGCAAAGGAAAAAATTACATTTCCTTCTATTCTGTTGGCATTTATTGCTATGTGGATAATCTTTAATCTGAAGTATTACTATCTCGCAGTTTTTTTGCCGGTAACATTTTCTGCTTTACTGGCGCGATGGATTTGTTCAAAAACAAAAATCGAGTCTGCGAATCAGCAACTGCTTGTTTGGGTTTGTCTGCTTTCATCGGGATTTTTTCTGACCACATTCCTGCATCCTAATTTTTCACCGGACAAACTGCTTTCGATTATTGTAGCGAATAATAAAGTTTTTATGGATGCGTGTACCCCTGATGATGTAATCCATTTTTATAATTTGCAGCCTACTGCGTCAAGTATATTGATCAATTCACTCTGGGCATTAATCTCCGGATTATTCAGGCCATTTGTTTGGGAAGCGAATACGATTTTTAAATTCATTACCGGGCTCGAAAATCTTGTGTTGTTGACCCTGGCCTTAATTTCACTCCGATCATTGAAAGAAGGGTGGGAATCAAAACAAAGGCTTTTGATTTACTCATCTATAATGTATTGTGTTGTCCTGAGTGTCTTTCTTGCGTTATCAACACCTAATTTTGGTACGCTTGCGCGCTACGGAGTAGGATTTTTGCCTATTCTTGTCTTGTTGGTTATGAATGAACCCAGGATTACAAGACCATTGTTGAAATTATTATAATCCATTCTGTCTTGTACCTTCCGTTGCTAACTGTATTTTTGCGGCTTATATCAGCATATGGAAAATCCGGTAGTCATTTTTGGGGCAAATGCAATTGGCCGTGCAGTAAAAGAGGCCTTTGAAAGCAATGGAAACGTTGTGTACGGTTTTCTGGATGATGCGAAAGAGCTTCATAGTAAAGAGATTGATGAATCTTTTGTGTTGGGAAGCACGGATGATGACGGCTTTCTAAAGCTTATCGGTAAGAAATGCGATGCATTTGTTGCTGTTGATGACAACCGCCTTCGGAAAAATCTTGTAAAGATGCTGAATGACGTTCGTCACGTTCAACCGGTAAATGCGATCCATAAAACAGCGCACATTGCAAATCACGTTGAACTGGGTCATGGTAATTTTATTGATCAGGGATCTTTGATTGGTGTTGGGGCAAAAATTTTGAACTACACGATGATTCAGTCCGGTTGTGTCATTGGTGCGGAAGCCTCACTGGGCAATTACGTTCAGATCGGGGCGGGTAGTGTGATTAGTGCAGGCGTAATCATTGAAGATGAAGCGTTTATCGGGTCGGGTGTTACCCTTGTTTCCGGCATAACGATAGGGAAGGGTGCCCGCGTTGGAGCGGGTTCGGTAGTAATCGGTCCGGTTAAAGCGGGCGAAACCGTTTTCGGAAATCCTGCTCAACCCGTTAAAGGTTGATCTGCCGGTATTTCAAAATTTTTAACTTTTCAATCGTTGAACGGCATCTTTTAAAAGGTTAACTTTTGAAATAGTAAAAAGCGATGCCAAAGATTTCTGAGACAGACCTGATCTTAAATCCGGATGGAAGTGTTTACCATCTGAACCTGCTTCCCAAGCATATTTCTGATACCATCATTACCGTGGGCGACCCAAGCCGCGTTTATAAGGTAAGTCAGTACTTTGATGATGTTGATTTTGAAATGAACAAGCGCGAGTTCATTACACACGTTGGCCGCTATAAAGGAAAAAAGATTACAGTGATCAGTACAGGCATTGGAACGGATAATGTTGAGATTTTCTTAACCGAAATTGATTCGCTGGTCAACGTTGATCTCAAAATACGAGAACCCAAAAGCCGGAAGAAAAAGCTAAAAATTGTCCGGATCGGAACTTCAGGGGCATTACAGGAAGATATTCCGTTAGGATCGCATTTGTTTTCAAATTATGCTGTCGGCCTTGATAACCTGATGCAGTTCTATGATTTGCCACAGGAGGACTTTGAAAACAAAATTGCGGCCGATATTCAAAATAAAACCAGCCTTCCGTTTAAACCCTATGTGGTGAGTTGCTCTGAAGTACTAAAAGAACAGATCGGATTTGATATGATCTCGGGCAATACCATTACAACACCCGGGTTTTATGCTCCCCAGGGAAGAATAGTCCGGGCTGCCAATAAGATCCCAAAGCTGCTCGATGAGCTCAATTACTATCATAATAAAAGCAATGATTTTTGGCTTACGAACTTTGAAATGGAAACAGCCGGTTATTATGCGATGGCCAGGCTATTGGGCCATGAAGTACTGAGTGTAAATGCGATTATCGCGAACCGGATAAAAAGTAAATTCTCGAAAGATCCGGATAAGGTTATAGACTCGCTGATCAAAAAGGTTTTAGAACGGATTTAAAAAAGACAGAAACACCATGTCAAAAACGAAGTTCAGCATGGCGTTCCTGTACCTGAATTGCTATTTATTTCCGTTAACCGCGCTGTCCATCCGGATGATGAACTTACCTGCGTTGTAATGATCGTTATTATAAAAGCCTGAAAGAATGCGGTGTGCGATCTGTTCAATGATCAGCTCATCATCTGTTTTTTCTTTTTTGCCCTCCCAGAAAACCCGGTTGGGGTGACGCTTCATGTCTTCAACATACATTTTTGCATGGTTAAACTGGTCGTCAGTGAACGTAATGGTAAAGCAGGTTTTTACTTTTTGAGTTTCCATAGTAACCGGGTTTTTACAATTGTTATGCCAGTAAAAGGCTTTTAATTATAACGAAAAACTTAAAAAGTTGTTAACCCGATGCCCGTCAGCGGTCATTCCTGTTCACCGTTGGGACGGGATGCTTTAACCTGTATTTTTGCGCACGCATGAAAAACGAATACCTGTTTACGCTGCCAAATGGCATCCGGGTTGTATATCAACACGCACTCAACACGAAGATCGTTCATTGTGGAATTTTCCTGGATGTAGGCAGCCGCGATGAAAATCCCGCAAATCAGGGTATCGCGCACTTCTGGGAACACATGGCTTTTAAAGGCACACGCAAGCGGAAGTCTTTTCATATCATCAGCAGTCTGGATGCCGTAGGAGGTGAGCTCAATGCATACACGGATAAAGAGAAGATTGTATTTTATGCATCTGTTCGGGATCAGTATCTCGACCGTGCAATTGATATCCTTTCTGACATAACATTTAATTCAGTATTTCCGCAGGCACAGATTGAAAAGGAACGGGGGGTAATCCTCGAAGAAATGGCCATGTACCTGGATACACCGGATGATTCCTTGCAGGATGAGTTTGATGCCTTACTGTACAGAGATCATCCAATGGGCATGAATATCCTCGGCAGAAAGGAAACAGTTTCTGATTTTATGCGGAAGGATTTTCTTTCGTTCTTCAAAAATCATATCGACACAAAGAGAATTGTATTCAGCTGCGTAGGCAATATTCCGGTAGATAAAATTGAACGGCTTGCTTCAAAGTATTTGAATATTCCTAAAGCAAAACGCAGAGTCACACGGAAAAAAGCATCTGCTTATAAGCCCCGCGAAAAGGAAATTACCCGTCAGGTAAAACAAGGTCGCTGTGCGATTGGCAGGGAAGCCTACCCCATTTACCATGAGAACCGGATCCCGTTTTTCATGCTTGTAAATATATTGGGCGGCCCGGGAATGAACTCACGATTAAATCTTTCGCTCCGTGAAAAATATGGATTTGTGTATTCAGTCGATGCGCATTATGTATCGTATACTGATACCGGCATGTTTGCCGTTTATTTTGGAACGGAACTGAAACAGCTGGACAAGTGTATCAATCTCGTTAAGAAAGAGCTTGTAAAATTTTGTGATGAAAGGCTTTCACCGCGTCAGCTTGCTTCGGCAAAAGAACAAATCAAAGGTCAGTTGGCCATGTCAGAAGAGAATAATCTGAACCACATGATGATGATGGGACGAAGTATTCTGAACCGTGGGTACGTTCCGTCTCTGGATGAGATTTTTGGATTGATCGAACAGACTGATTCTAAAAAAATTCAGAGCATGGCCCGGGAAATGTTCAATCCGGCTCAGTTGAGTTATTTAAAAATGGTACCTGATAGAAAATAAATTTATGGACATCACACATCCGGCAATTCAGAAGTACTCGGAAGATCACACCTCTCCTGAAAATGAGCTGTTAAAAACGATCAATCGTGATACACATGCAAAAGTGATGATGCCGCGCATGCTGTCGGGCCATATGCAGGGAAGAGTTTTGTCTATGATCAGCAATATGATTAAACCAGCCTCTATTCTGGAAATTGGAACATATACAGGTTATTCTGCGCTTTGCATGGCTGAAGGATTGAAGTCAGACGGAAAATTGATAACCCTTGATATTAACGAAGAGCTCGAAAGCTCTGTTCGGACGTACTTCAACGCATCACCCTTTCATAACCAGATTGATTACCGGATTGGCAATGCGCTTGAAATAATTCCTTCACTGGCTGGTAATTTCGATATGGTATTTATTGATGCGGATAAAGAAAATTACGCACGCTATTACGATTTAGTGATCAATCGTGTACCTTTGGGCGGATATATTCTGGCAGACAATGTGTTGTGGAGCGGCAAGGTTCTTGATGAGAAGGCTGATAAGGACACCAAGGCTATCAAAGAATTCAACCGCAAAATTCAGGATGACTCTCGCGTAGAGAATGTTTTGCTGCCTGTGCGTGACGGAATTTTAGTAATGCGAAAAGTCCGTTCGTAATTTTTTTGGCTGACCATTTTTTAAACTTTTTAGTATGAAGCTCGCAGCCGTACTGGTATTTTTTTCGACTGTTGCTTTTGCACAAGCTCCCGAGGTTCCTGCCAAGATGCAGTTTGCCGGAATGACGCTGACCATCCGCGATGATGCGCGCAGGGAAATTCAGAAAGATGTTGATATGCTTACGCAATCGGCAAAGCATCTGAACATTAAAGTCGAGCGGGCTAAAACGTACTTCCCCATCATTGAAAAGATTTTTGAAGAAGAACGTGTGCCTGATGATTTCAAGTACCTGGTGTTGCAGGAGAGTGCGCTCATTGCTGATGCAGTTTCAGTATCCAATGCTGTAGGCTTCTGGCAGTTCAAGGATTTTACTGCAGTTGAAATGGGCATGCGCGTAGATAAAGAAATTGACGAACGTATGAACATTGTATCGGCCACACGCGGTGCAGCGAAATACATCAAGAAAAATAATTACTACTTCAACAATTGGGTGTATGCATTGCAGGCATACCAGATGGGCGCTGGCGGTGCAATGAAAGCAGTTAAAGATTACCAAAGCGGGACGAAGAACATGGACATCACCAGTGAGACCTACTGGTATGTAAAAAAGTTTTTAGCACATAAAATCGCTTTTGAAAATGTTGTAAAAGGAGCGGGTGAAGTAAAAGTTTACGTGATCACCAATCGCACGAAGCGATCGATGAAAGAGATTGCGGAGGAATTTTCGATTGATGAGGAGCAACTGAGAACGTATAACAAATGGATTCGCAAGGATCATATTCCGGATGATAAATCGTATATGCTATCCATTCCAACCATGGGTGAAAGCAAAGCGCGTACGGATGCGATTGCAAAAGCTGAAGCTAAAAATCCGCTTGATCAGCCTACACGAATCGATGCCAAGCCTGCTGATGCGGCCAGTGTAACCATGATGCTTCACGGCATTCCTGCGATAAAAGCAATTGCGGGTGAAAGTCCTGCAGTGTTAGCGAAACGTGCAAATGTTGAGCTTTCTTCGTTTTTGCGATATAATGATCTGTCTGTTAGCGACCGGATCTACCCGGAGAAATTTTATTATCTGAAAAGAAAAAAAACGAAGGGCTCGATGCCAAGTCACACGGTTAAAGCCGGTGATAATCTCTGGTCAATCAGCCAGGCGTATGGCGTTCAGCTCCGCAAGCTGCAGCGGTATAATAAGCTTGATAAAAATGCAGTGCTGAACGAAGGTTCGGTTATCTATCTTTCGAACAAGCGCACGGCTGTTTCTGAAGTTATTCCGGAGGAAGAACCCGTTGAAGTAGCAGAGGGTGACACGTTCAATTGGACAGTTCAACCGAAATCAACACCCCTGCCAGATGTACCTCCTGCGATCATCGTTCCAAAACAGCCAGCTATTGAAGATGTGAAAACGGTTGCTCCTCCTGATTCGTTGAAAATTGAAATGGTCATGCCGGAACAGCATGTTGTGGTAGCCGGAGAAACTCTATATTCGATCGCGAAGCGTTATCAGTTGGGTGTTATGCAGCTTGTCGAATGGAATAATCTTTCACTATCTGAAGGTATTAAACCCGGACAGGCTTTAAAACTTAGTGCAGGCCAAGAGAATATTTCTCCCGGACAGAACATGGAGGAAGTAATGCATACCGTAAAGGTGTCCGATACCTTGTATAGTATTGCCCGTGAATACGGTGTCACGATCAAGGAATTGATGGACTGGAATCAGAAGAAAAATTTCGACCTTATCCCGGGAGAGAAACTGCGGATTATCAAAAAACTGTAACTGTGTTTTTTACCTTTTTGCCATTTTTATTACGTAAACAGCCCAAATTTGCCTGCTGAGCTTATAAAGTGTTGAAAAAGGTATATTTTTGTAGGATTAGGAATTCAACAATGAGCCTAAACCCCCATAACTCGATAATTTGATGGTAGCGGAGAAGAATCTAGATTTAGTGATGTTGGTTGATGACAACGATACCGATAATTTTATCAGTAAACGGATCATTGAGATTACAAAATTCTCGAAAGGCGTAGAAGTAAAGAGTTCCGGAAAGACCGCTCTTGACTATCTGAAGGAGAATCAGAACAACGCTGAAAAAATCCCAAGCCTGATTTTCCTTGACATCAACATGCCTATTGTGGATGGCTTTGTTTTCCTGTATGAATTCGAAAAATTCAATGAGCTTGTTCGTAACAAGTGCAAGGTTATTATCCTGTCAAGCTCCGATAACAAACGCGATATCGACAAGATTGTGAACAACAATCACGTAATCAAATTTATCACCAAACCGCTTACAGAAGTAGCGCTTGACGAGATCAAGCTTACTAATATGTAATCCTCTGTGGCTTATAGACGGAGCGGTTTATTACCTCATTCTGTGTTATTTTCTGAATTTTTTTCCCTTCTATAACTTATAGGCAGTTTTAGTATTTTTATACTAATAAACACGTTGCTATGCCTGAACAAAAAACCAAACCTACTCAGCAGACGGTAACTGCTTTTCTGGATAAAATTGAGAATGAGCAGATGCGTGACGATAGTGCGGAGCTGATTAAAATGATGAAAAAAGCTACTGGTGCACCGGCAAAAATGTGGGGTCCGAGTATCATTGGTTTTGATCAATATCATTATAAATATGATAGTGGTCATGAAGGCTATATGTGCCGGATCGGGTTTTCTCCGCGGAAGCAAAATTTTTCACTCTATGTGATGAGCAGTGCTGCTGAAAACGAAGATTTGTTAAGCAAGCTGGGTAAGTATAAAACAGGAAAAGGCTGCCTGTATGTTAAACGACTTTCTGATATCGATACAAAAATTTTAGAAAAGCTGATCAAGCGGTCCCTTGATCAGCTTAAAAAGAAATATCCGGATTAATAGGTTTTTTAATGTCGCATTTATTCTGAGCGTAAAACTTTTGCAGGATTAGTATTTGCTCCGCGAAGTATCTGCAGGCTCACAGTCCCCAGGGCAATTATTGCCAGAATGATTATCGGCACTACAAATAAATCCCACCGAAGCCCGATGCGGAATGCAAAAGTGCTTAGCCACGCATCAACACCATACCACGTGAGTGGAACGGCAATAATGCTTGCAATTAGTACAAGTTTCAGAAATTCCCACGAAAGCAAGGATAATATTCCGCTGATGGAAGCGCCCAGCACTTTGCGTATGCTAATCTCTTTAAGCTTTTGTGCTGTGGTAAAAGACGCCAGTCCCCATAGCCCCAGGCATGCGATTAGAATGGCCAGGATAGCAAACAAACTAAATATTTTTCCAAATTGTTGCTCGCCTTTGTATTGTGAGTTAAAGAATTCATCCAGGAAATAATAATCAAACGGATTGCCCGGGAATGCTTCCTTGTATGCTTTTTCAACCTGAGCAATGGTTTCTGTTATGTTGGTACCGTTGAGATGAATGGAGTAGCATCGTCTGGATATTGTATCGGCCTTGAACAACCAGGGCGAATGATCAGTTTTTAAAGAAGCCCAGTTATAGTTTTTAAGCACACCCAGAATGGCAACCGAATCATCGCCTACAATAATTTTTTCTTCAAGCGCCTGTTCCGGAGTTCCCAGGTTGAATGTTTTTAAAGAAGCTTCATTAATTAGTACCGACTCCATATCGGATTTAATGGCCGGATTAAAATTTCTCCCTGCCACCAATGTCATCGCATAAGTATCTACAAAATCAGGGTCGACCCAAACTACGCTGCCGCTCTTACTATCCTCCGGCTGAGTACCAACCTTGCGCATATTTGTACCCCAGTTATGTCCGCCTCCGGGTATTGCACCGGATGTAGTTACACGAAGAACACCCGGAATTTGCTTAATTTCGTTTTTTAAGGAGATCAACCGTTGGGGTGTGCGACCTCGTTCCCATTCCAATACACTTGGGCCGTTCACAACCAGCATCTGATCCATGGTAAGGCCTTTATCCTGGTTTCGCATGAATATCATCTGACGATAAATAGCAAAGGTGCCGGCAATTAATACAAGCGATGAAGCAAACTGAAATACCACCAGCGCCTTGCGCAATGAAAATCCGCCTGAAGCTTTTGATTTACCCTTTAGAACTTCCGTGATCTTGAAAGAAGAAAGCATATAAGCCGGGTATAAGCCTGAGATAAATGAACCGGCAACAAATAATCCGCTGATAATTAGCCAAAACCGGTAATCAGTAAAGTCGAATGTCAGGTTTTTGCCAACTACTTCGCCTAGTAAAGGAAGTAATCCAAGTGCGATTAAAATGGCTATAATCACACTTAATAAGTTCACCAGAATCGATTCAAAAATGAACTGCATGATCAACTGACTTTTAAACGCGCCAATGGATTTCTTGATCCCAACCTCTCGCGCTCGCTCCATAGCCCGCGCAGTAGAAAGATTGATATAATTAACCCATGCAATCGCCAGAATGAAGATTGAAATGATGATAAAGAAATAGATTGTGTTAACGCTTATCGTTTGTGATGATTCGTATTTAAGACCTGGACTTAAGTGGATATCCAGAATCGGTTGTAGATTCAATACGCTTTTGCTGTTCGATTTGGCGAGTTGTTCACCCTTATACTTATCGATAAATGCGGGTAATTTTTCTTCGGCAGCTTTTGGGTTTGTATGGGGATGCAGCTCTGCGTAAGTCACAAAATTATTCCAACCCCAGCCGTCATCATTTTTGTATTGGCCGTTTGCCAACAGGTTATGAATGGGGAAAAGAAAGTCGAATGAGAAGTGTGTGTTTTGAGGTAAATCTTTTAGCACCGCAGACACTTCATAGAGCCCATCAGCCCACCCGCCTGAAATCTGTAATGTTTTTCCGATGGCATCTTCTGATCCAAAATAACGCTGCGCAGTTTTCTCTGTAATTACGACCGAATTCGGCCTGTCTAAAGCTGTATTTAAATTCCCTGTTTTCGATTCATAAGTAAAAACATCGAGGAAAGTTGAATCTACATATTGCATATTTTCCTCGTGGAA
>CAZHQP010000033.1:0-15618 GCA_964534735.1 uncultured Roseivirgaceae bacterium | reverse complement strand
TTTCCACCCAGATGCGACCGCCATTCTTCTCAACGAACTCTTTGCAGAGGATTAACCCGAGGCCGGTGCCTTTTTCATTAGCGGTTCCACGGGTGCTGTATGGATTAACTTTATCAAAAAGCTTCTTAGTAATATCTTCTGTCATTCCAATACCGTTGTCTTTGATAGAAATTACCAGCTCATTTTCCTTTTCTTCAGAGCTGAGCATAATTTCACCACCATCGTTTGTAAACTTGATTGCGTTGGTGATCAGGTTACGGATAACAAGGTTGATCGTATTGCTGTCGGCATAGCCAATAGCCGTTTCCGGAATGCGGTTGATCATATTTACATGCTTGTTCTGAATGGAGCCAAGTAATTCAATATTCTCGTCAACAATTTTCTTGAGGGGCACATTACCTGCCTGCAGATGCATTTTATCCATTTGAAGCACCGTCCAGTCGAGCAGGTTATTCATCAATGAGCGCGTATGATTAAACCGTGTTCTTAATTCTTTGATGGCTACCGGAAGCTCATCGGGGGCAATCGCACCTTTATCGAGCAAATCCATAAGGCCTGCAAGTGCATTAATTGGAGACCGAAGATCGTGTGAGATAATGGAAAAGAATTTATCCTTCACTTCGTTGAGCTGTTCGAGCTCTTCACTGCGTTTCTGCATTTCCTCCTGGTGCTGGAGTAATAACAAGTTGATTTGCTTTCTGCGTTGTCCGCTACGGTAAACGGTAATTAGTAGAATTGCACTCAAGGCGACTACTACCACAAGAATATTACTGATGAATTCACTTTTCTTTAAGCGTGAAGTTCGTTCGTCTTCGCGTGAGGTCAGCACGGCAATCCGGTCATCTAATGTTTCTGTCTCAAAGCCGATCTGGTCGCGTAAGATCTTTTGCTGAATCTCGTTGCTGTATAAGGTGTCTTCCAATGCGTGAAATTGCTTGAAGTAACCAAGGGCCTTTTTGTCATCGCCCTTCTTCTCCCAAAGAGAGGTCAATAATTTATAGCACGAAATCTCAATAACACGTGCTTTGATTTCTTTTGCCAGGCCGAGAGCTTTGTTGGTGTAGGCCATCGCCTCATCTGTTTTGCCTTGCAGTTGGTATACAGTAGCTCTTCCAAGTTCGGCCTCAGCGATACCGAATTTGTTGGCGGCCAATGCATGAAGCTTAAAGGTTGAATCATAGTACGCCAGAGCATTGTCATAATTCTTTTTACCCAAATAGGCTTTCGCGATTTTGGAGAATGTTCTGGATTGATCTTCCCGCAGGGTAACAGAACCACCATTTTGCAAGAGCTTGTTTGCTTCCGTTACAGAAAGATTCAGATAATATAATGCTGAATCATACTCTTCCATTCTCAGCTTGACGTCACCAATTTCTTCAAGTGAATACGGCTCACCTTCTTTATCTCTGATTAACTTACTTGTATTGCGTGAAGCTCTTAAATGTTTCAGCGCGATCTCATATTGCCCTAATTCTTTAAACACGCGCCCCAAATTGTGAAGCGAGATATTGGCTGTAACCGAATCGGCATTGTTACGGGAAGCCTTCTTCAAAACCTTAAAGGCAAAGGTCAAAAAGTAATATGCTTCATCGTATTCACCTAATTCGTAATAATAGTTACCGATGTTATTGTGACTTCTGGCGATGGCAACGCTATCCTTAGTTGAAATGGCAGCCTGCAGCCCAATTGATTCATATTTAAGGGCATTGGTATAGTCGCCTTTATAGTAATAGTTTATCGCAAGCTTCTGAGCAGCCCGTTGCTTTTGTCTATAGCTCTTGATTTTATCTGCAAGCTCTATCGCATTGGTTGAGTATTTAAGACTTTTCGTGAAGTCTGAAAATGCGTAAAGATCAGCAAGCTTTATCAGGGCATTGACGCGTGTTGTATCGGGAATGGCCTGAGCGATGGCTGTCTCCAGGCTGTCGATTTCATGAGTTGAGCTCGATTGCGCTGAAGAAGTAAGGAAGCTGCTGCCAACCAGTAGCGCAGTTATGATGATTAGTATAAAGGGTCTGTTTCTCACAATACGACTGTCAATCTCCAAAATCCGCACAAAATAACCAAAGCAAGGCTAACCGGAGTTAAATATTTCCAACTTAATTTCATTAACTGATCTATCCGGAGCCTCGGAAATGTCCATCTAACCCATATTTGAAGGGTTACAAATAGCAGCGATTTACTCATCAGCCATAAAATTCCCCATGCAATTGCTGTCGCTGAACCTGCTGAACCGGTAGTCCAATCGGCTAATGTAACCGAACCGATGTTAGGCAGAGGCGTTCCCCAGCTTCCGAAAAAAAGCACTGTGCCCAGCATGCTTACAAGCAGCATCATTCCATATTCTGATAACATGATCGATGCCCACCGAAACCCGGAGTACTCTGTATGGTAGCCACTTACCAATTCCGATTCAGCTATTGGTAAATCAAAGGGTGCGCGGTTTGATTCTGCGAGTGAAGCGATGAAGAAAATAATCCATGTAATAAACAGAAGGGGCATTCGGAAAATATTCCAGGTGAGAAACCCACCCGCAGCAGAGACAGACTCACCCCATGAGCTTACTCCGAGAAAATATCTATCGCTTGTTGACAGGTGACTTTGCTGAAATGAAATTTCCTGAAGATCCAGTGTTTGGCAAATCATGCATACACACAATACAGAAAGGCCCAATGGAACTTCATAGGAAATGATCTGGGCTACTCCACGAAACGTACCAATCGTACTGTATTTATTATTTGAACTCCAGCCTGCGATCATAATCCCGACAACATCAAGCGACACAATCGCCAGTAAGAAAAATACGCCAGAATAAATTCCCGAACCCGGCCATGTCGGTGCAAGAGGAATTATCGAGAAGCCTGTAAAGACGGCTGCAAAAATTACAAAAGGTGCCAGTTTGAAAAGCAACCGATCGGCTTTGGCAGGAACAATATCTTCTTTTTGAATAAGCTTGATAAAATCAGCAACGGACTGCACAATTCCGTAGGGTCCGGTCTCCATAGGTCCAAGCCGGTCCTGGATAAACGCAGAGATCTTCCGCTCGGCATAGATAACCATAACGGTATAAAAAAGCAGGAAGGGTAAAATGAAGAAGAATGTGCTCAACACGATCCGGTAAAAATCACAAATTCGCTAAAAATCTGCTGGTTATGAACCCCAAAGTGAATGTTTTTCGAGATTTACTTGCTCGTGAAAGAAAAGCCGGGTGGATGCTTCAAAAGATGAAGTGTAGTCTGAAACCAAAAACTGGTGAGCGACCGGCCCTATTCCGGGATTAAGCAGGTTGCTTTCTTCAAGGTGCTGCTTCAATGCTTTGGCCACGACTTCAGATGAGTCGAGTATTGTCATCTGATCTTTATAAAATGCGTTGATCTCTTTTTTGATTAATGGATAATGTGTGCAGGCCAGAATGAGTGCTTCAATATTCTGCAACTCAGGATCGCTGAGGTATTGTCCGATAATCTCGTGACTAATCTTATTATCAAAAAAGCCCTCTTCGATCATGGGTGCCAGCAGGGGTGTTGCCAATGAATGGAGGCTGATTTTTTCGCGGGCTTCATTGATCTTGCGCTCATAAACGCCTGATTGAACGGTGCGTTTCGTGCCGATCAATCCAACCCTTCGGCCTGCATAATTATCAAGCACCAGGTTAACCATCGGGTCGATTACATTAATGATCCTGACCGAACGAACATATTCTTTTAGTAACTCGTAAGCAGCGGAGCTTGCCGAATTACAGGCAATCACAATTACCTTGCAGCCTTTCATTAAAAGCACATCAGCAATCTTGATAGAATATGCCTGAATAGCTGCTTCTGATTTATCACCGTATGGCAGGTGAGCCGTGTCACCAAAATACACCAGGCTTTCACTGGGCAGCAACTGCTGAATAGCATGCGCTACGGTGAGCCCGCCAATGCCACTGTCAAATATCCCAATCGGTGCGCTTGCTGATGTATTCAAGGTAGCTGTGAATGAAGCACAAATAAAACAAAGAACCCCATAGATTCTATGGGGTTCCCGATTAAATGTCGAAGTTTTCTATGCTTTTGGCTGATGTACGTGCAACGGACCAAGTACTAATTCACTTGCTTCACGGTGGCTGCAATATCCGCATTTGTAGTGTTTGATCAGGAGGCCGCCTTCGGTTACCGTAGGCTGCACTTTAATTTCTTCACGCTCCATTCGAAGTGTATAATAGCCACAATTTGAGCACTGTTCGGCATGCTGATAGGAATTGTATTTTTCAATTTTTTTGTAGCCTGTTTTTTCATCCAGCCATACATCGTAGTCAACTGAATGAATGTTCGCTTCTTCTTCAATCATATCTGCGTCCATGTAGGCATCTTCTTCTTCCTCGCTCAGCTTGCGCATTTTATTCCCGGTTGGTGAAATCCGGGGCGTGTTACGGAGTTTGTCGAGGCGTTTTTCAAGATATTTTGGATAGTAAATGCGGAGGAGACTGAAAAATATAAAGTAGGCAATGAATGCAATGCTCACAGCTATAAACAAACGAACCCAGAAGAAAATCATCCCGCTGTATGCGATTTTGTGAGATGCCAGGGTGTTGCCAAAAAACGCTGCTGCGATGATAAAACACATAATCGTGTAGCCGAAATACTTGATTTCGTGCAGGTTGATATAGTCATACTTATCCTTGAAATCCTTGACCTGCATGGCTCTGAATTCATGATATAGAAAAATGAGTACCCCGATGCCAATAAGGCCAAAGCAAATGCGGAGCATATAAAAGTCCCAGGTGGTAAGAAAGGCTTCGAGTGATTCCATAGTGGTTTTAAGGGTTTTGGTCACCAAAAATATCAAAATCTTTAGAACTTCACTATTTCTGAAAACATCTTGTTTTTCGCCCTGTTGCTACTATTTGTATAATTTGGGCGCAAATCAAAGAAAATTGGGAAATACTGTAGTTATAAGGGAAAGCAGGATGCTCTTGAACACATATTCTGTGTTCTTAAGTGGCTGTAAATCAATGCATAAGTTTGGAAAGGAAAGTAACTTTACCAGTCAATCCCTATGATTTCCTTTCCACCCTGCAAAATCAACCTTGGCCTGAACGTAGTTTCAAAACGCACGGATGGATATCACAATCTGGAGACCTGTTTTTACCCTATTCCCTTTACTGATGCGCTCGAAGTAATTCGAACGGATAAATTTTCTTTTCAAGCTTCGGGAAATGCTATTCCCGGGAATGCGGATGACAATTTATGTGTTAAAGCATACGCTCTTTTAAAAAAGGATTTTAACCTGGCACCCGTAACAATTCATTTACATAAAGTTATTCCTTCCGGTGCGGGATTGGGTGGAGGCTCGTCCGATGGGGCACATACTTTGCGATTATTGAATCAGGTTTTTGAGCTGAGGCTCAGCATTGAAAAATTAAAAAGCTATGCGTTGCTCTTGGGCAGCGACTGTCCATATTTTATTGAAGATAAACCAATGCTCGGGTCGGGCAGGGGAGAGTTACTGAATGACATCTCAATAAGTCTTTCGGGAAAATCTCTCGTGTTGGTTAAGCCGGATGTTCATGTGTCAACTGCAGAAGCATATGCAGGCATTACGCCCGTCAGGCCCCAACTTGCTATACAGAAAATTTTAAAAAGGCCTGTCAGTCAATGGAAGGATCAGCTTAAAAATGATTTTGAAGAATCTGTTTTTAAAAAGTATCCTGTTATTAACGGTATCAAGCAAAAGCTTTATCAGCAGGGGGCTAGTTATGCAAGCATGAGTGGATCCGGCTCTTGCGTATTTGGAATTTTTGAAAAGCCTGTTGATTTGAAAAAGGAATTTTCGGGCTCGTTTTACTGGAGCGCAACTCTTTAAGGACCTGTATGCGGTAATGGTTTTTTACCGAACCTGTCTTTCACAAACGGGTAAGCGATCACTGCCCCGAGGATTACAACAGTTCCCAAATAAAAATTCCAGTTCATTACTTCCTGTTGCCCGAATACAAGTAAGGCGAGAATTATTCCGTACACAGGCTCGAGGTTCAGCGTAAGCTGAATGAAAAACACGGAGAGCTTTTTAGTAAGATTAATGGCCACTGCATATGCATACACGGTGCACACCAATGAAAGCACGGCTATCCACATCCAATCGCTTACGGTAGGGGCAAGACGCAAAACACCATCGGTAGCGAAATAGGAAGTATAAATCGGGAAGAAAATCACGACTGTGATACACGCACCAATCATTTCATAAAACGTGATGGCGAGCGAATTGACGCGTGTTACCAATTGAGAATTGATCACGGCAAAGATTGCACAGGTTAATCCGGAGAGTATTCCCAGGAAAAGACCCATCGGGTACTGGAACTCAAACGTGAAGATGATATAGAGTCCGATAATCACTACAAAACCAAGTCCGACTTCAACCTTTTGAATTTTGTTTTTCTTAGCCAGAGGCTCAATGAATGCGGCCCATAGTGAGCACGTGGCAAAGCCTACTAAACTGGTGGAGGGGTTTGAAATTTTTCCGGATGCAAAAAAAGTTAGCCAGTGCGAAGCGACAATAGCTCCCGTAAGCAACAGCTTGATTAGATCTGAATTTGAGACTTTAAACGATCCGCGCAAAAGGATGATCACAACACCCATGCCGATTGCAGCGAGCAATGTTCGGTAGAAAACCATTTCTACAGCAGGTATTGAAACGAGTTTTCCGAGAATGGCAGTAAACCCCCAAAGAAAAACAAGAAAATGAAGCTTGAAGTAATCGGTTGTGGTTGCCATTAACGTGGAACGTATTTATACATAACTGCAGAGATTGCCCCGAACACGATGGCGGGAATCCAGACAGAAATAGCCGGAGGTAATGTTCCGGCTTCAGCAAAGGTGCGGAACATCATGAAGAACAAAATGAATATGAATGATAAGGCAAATCCCAGCGCTATTTGCGACCCGGTACCGCCTCTGCTTTTCCGTGAAGAAACGATTACTCCCATAAACGTCAGGATAAAAATAGAAAAGGGGGATGCATAGCGTGTGTATTTTTCAACTTCATATACATCAATACCTGCCGTACCGCGTGACTTTAATGTTTTGATGTATTTATAAAGTTCAGTTAGTGTAAGCCCGTCATACTTGCGATAGTCGTTATCAAACTCTGAAGGATGAATGGCTAACGTTGTATCTAGGGTAGGTCTTTTAACAAGCGTTTCTTTCTTTATAGAAGTATCCAGCGATGGATTTAACAGTGTGTCGCGCTTGCTGACTAATGAATCAGCGGATAATGAATCGGGTTTTAAAGAAGCGGGTTCGAAGATGTTATTAATTTTTACGATTTCCCAATCGTACAGCGTCCATTTCTTCTTGGTCGTATCCCATTCAATGCGCTTTGCGGAAAGCTTTTCAATGAGCTTCCGGTCTTTGAAACGTTCTAATGTAAACTGGTAACCTTTATCCGAGTTGCTGTTATATGTTTGCAAATACAGGAATACATTTTTTGAAACCTGCATGTGAATGTTACGATGGCTGGAGCTTGTTTTAGGTTTTAGATATTCAAGCTCAAAAGCTAACCGAGACTTGTTTGAGTTCGGGATGATCCAGCCATTCAGCCAGAAGGTTAAGCCGGCAATCATCAAAGCGCCTAAAAAATAAGGCAGCAATAATCTGCGAAAGCTTACACCACTGCTCAGGATAGCGATAATTTCTGTATGGCCCGCCATTTTTGCCGTAACATAAACGGTTGCAATAAAAACTGTAATGGGTGTAATCAGTCCGGAAATCCATGGAAGGAAATCGCCATAGTAGCCAAGAATTTCCATAAAGCCCAGGTTGGCTTTCGCATACTTATCCGTTTTTTCAGTAAGATCGATTACCGTAATTACCGCCAGCAGCAAGCCCACCACAAACACGTAGGTGCTGAGAAACTGTTTTAAGATATAGCGATCGAGAAGCTTCATTATAATCGTGTCGACACTTTTTTAACCATTACATTTTTCCATTCGGCAAATGTGTTGTTCAGAATTTGCCTGCGCGCTTCCTTCACCAGCCAAAGATAGAATGTAAGATTGTGTATCGTAGCAATTTGCGCGCCTAAAATCTCTTTATTAATGATGAGGTGCCGCAAATATGCTTTAGAATGAAATGTGCTGGCATACCCGCCCAGTTCCGCATCAATGGGTGAAAGATCGTCTTTCCATTTTTCATTCCGGATGTTGACGATGCCCTGCGTGGTAAAAAGCATTCCATTCCGGGCGTTACGGGTAGGCATCACACAATCAAACATATCAACACCTAAAGCAATACACTCAAGAATGTTTTCAGGAGTGCCGACACCCATCAGGTACCGCGGCTTATCGGCAGGTAAAATGTTGCAGACTATATCCGTCATTTCATACATGAGCTCATGCGGCTCGCCAACAGAGAGTCCGCCAATAGCATTGCCTTGCTGATTTTGTGCAGCAATAAATTCAGCCGATTGAACGCGAAGATCTTTGTACACACTTCCCTGCACGATTGGGAAAAGCGTTTGTTCATAACCGTAACGCGGTTCGGTACTGTCGATTCTTTTAATGCAGCGTTGCAGCCATTGATGTGTGATTACTAACGATTTCTTTGCATAATCGTATTCACACGGATAAGGTGTACATTCATCGAGAGCCATAATAACATCGGCACCAATCGAACGCTGGATATCCATTACATTTTCCGGAGTGAACAAATGTTTTGATCCGTCAATATGAGATTTAAACGTTACGCCTTCATTGTTGATCTTCCGGTTATCAGAGAGCGAATACACCTGATAGCCGCCACTGTCAGTAAGAATGGGTTTGCTCCAGCCGTTGAACTTATGGAGGCCGCCTGCTTTTTCCAGCAGTGCGGTTCCGGGCCTTAAGTATAAATGATAAGTGTTCCCTAAAATGATTTGCGCCTGAATATCATCTTCAAGCTCACGCTGATGAACAGCTTTAACCGTTCCGGCCGTGCCCACCGGCATGAAGATAGGTGTTTCAATAGCACCGTGCGCAGTTTGCACTACACCGGCCCGGGCTTTTGATTTTGAATCGTTTGCTGAAAGCGTAAACTTCACGTGTCGCGTAATAAGGCGACAAAAATACAGGAATATTATCAGACGGCTGCAAAGCTTTGCGCCCCCACGGCTGCATCAGGCGGAAATGTTTTCTTGTAAAGCATCGGCACCTTATCCATCCAGGTTACTTCAATGGCGTATACGCCAAAGTCTTCCGTAACTTTTCCCCGGATCTCATAAAACCCGCGGCCGCGGATTGGATATTTTTTCGTGATGTCCGGAAAATGAACCGTATCGAAAACATTTCCTTCACGATCATTGAATGTTCCGAAGGCCATAGGCTCGCCCTTGCGCGTGCTGGTAGGCTTGGTGGTTACCACATACCCGATGATGTATACGGATTTGCCGAGATATTCTTTAAGTTGTGTGGTAACAATGCCGCGATTTGGTTCTTCAATTAACGTAAATGGATTGCAAAGCGGAAAGCCGAGCAATTCAATTTCATCAAAAGCATCTTCAATTTTATTTCGGTGCAGCAGAGGTAAGGGGTATTCTTTCGGCTCGGTATCAAAAAGATCGACCGTAGTTTTGTTTTTACTCTTTGAATCGCTGAAATACAGCATGGCTTCCCATAATAATTGCTGTTTGGTTTTATGAATAAATCTGAATGCGCCAATGCGAATGAGAATCCTAACCTGTTCTAATCCCAGCTGAACTCTTCGTAAAAAATTATCCAGACTCTTATAGTCACCCTTTAGTTCGCGCTCAGCGGAAATTTGTCGGGCAACTTTTGTTTCCAGGCTTTTGAGGTGCACAAACCCAATGTATATCTGATCGTCATAGATAGTTGTGAGGTATTCACTCCGGTTCACGCAGGGCGGTTCGATCTTCGCTCCATTCATGCGGGCTTCATGAAAATAGAATTCGGTTTTATAGAATCCGCCAAAGTTATTGATCACACCTACCATAAATTCAAGCGGATAATGCGCTTTCAGGAATAAGCTTTGATAGCTCTCTACTGCATAACTGGCGGAGTGACCTTTTGCAAACGAGTATCCGGCAAAGCTTTCAATCTCATACCAAACCCGGTCAGTGATGTGCTGCTCATATAAACCTTTGCAATTTTCGAAGAACTTGTCTTTTACCTTTTGAAATTCTTCACGCGAACGATACTTACCCGACATGCCTCTGCGCAATACATCGGCTTCTGTAAGCGTAAGTTTTCCGAACCCATTTGCAACCTTAATTACGTCTTCCTGGTATACCATTACACCAAACGTATCGGCCATCAATTCATCCATTAGCCAATGAATCGATTCATACTGAATTCCTTTTTTATGCATATGAAACCGTTTGATGTAAGCCTGCATCATACCCGAACTGGAAACTCCCGGCCGGATGATCGAGCTTGCAGCCACCAGTGTTAAGTAATCATCGCATTTTAATTTTTCCAGTAACATGCGCATGGCGGGCGACTCCACATAAAAACAACCCATAGCCTTGCTGTTGCGGAGGAGATCTTTAATTTTCTCGTCCTTCATAAATTCTTTGAACTGATACACATCCACCTCGAGTCCTTGATTGCGCTTGACATGTTTTACCGTTTCTTTAATGTGTCCTAACCCGCGCTGACTGAGTATATCGAATTTATAAATCCCGAAATCTTCGGCTGCATGCATTTCAAATTGCGATACCGGCAGACTTTTCGGAGGAAACTCTGTTGCCGTGTATGCGTAGATGGGTTTCTCTGTAATTAAAACTCCGCCCGCATGAATGGAAATATTGGCGGGCAATTCTTTTGAAACAATATACTGTGCGTAACTGAAGATCAGCTCGGCAAGGTGATCACGTTTAATGTCCATTTTCCGGTGATCCACCAGGTTATCAATCTCCTCTTTTGGCAAGCCGAAAACTTTGCCGAGCTCCCGGACGATTGATTTACTTTGATAGGTCGTATGCGTACCCAGTAAACATACGTGATCATACGTATATTTAGTAAACAGGTATTCATAGATCGCATCGCGGTTGTCCCACGAAAAGTCAATGTCGAAATCGGGCGGGGTGACCCGTTCTTCATTTAAGAATCTTTCGAAATATAAATTCAGTTCAATGGGATCAACATTGGTAATCCCCAGGCAATACGCAACCGTGCTGTTGGCTCCGCTTCCACGCCCGACAAAATCGAAGTTCATTTTTTTTGCATAGAGGATCAGATCATAGGAGATGAGGTAATAAGAGGTGAATTCCTTTTCCGAAATAATCCTGAGCTCTTTCTCGATATGCTCTTTCCAAATACGTGTTTTCGTCTCTGCGGATTCTGTTCCGTAACGATACTCAAATCCTTCTTTTGTTTTTTCAAGCAAGTAGGATGCATCTTCCTCTGTGGTGTTAAAAAAGGATTTTCTGTTTTTGTCTTTGCCCTGTTCGCATGAAATACTGCATTGATGTAAAATATCTTTTGCGTTCTGCATCAGTTCCGGGAAGGAATCGAACGAAGCTTCCAGCATCTCTTCGGGCAGCATGAACTCTTCTTTTATTGCATGGTGGCGTTCCGGCAGTTTGCTTAATAAGGTATTGTTGGCAATGCTGCGCAACAGGCGATGCGTATTAAAATCGCGCCAGACAGTTTTTTTCCTGTTGGTTATAGTATCTAGAAATTCATGTGGAGGCAACAACGTTACCGGGTGAAGCAGCACAAACTTGTGTGTGTATTCTTCCCGAAAAGCATTGACTGAATAGCTAACCAGTTGCTGTTTCCGTACGCCAATGAACTCATTACTGCGAAGTTCTTCCGGATTGATCGTTCCAAACGCATAGATTATAAATGCTTCATCAAATTTTGGCGCCCGCACCGGAAAGGGTTTTGCTTCGCGATTGTAAAACGATAAAAAGCGATTAATCTCTTCAAAGCCCTGGTTGTTTTTTGCGAGGATGATGTAGAGGAAATCATTGTCGTTACGGAACTCCACACCAACCGCGAGCTCAAGCTCATAGGGATCTTTATCAAATTTAGTTTTTCCGTTGGCGCGCGCACGGTTGTCGTTACACGTGCGCAGCATCTCGAGCCATGAAGAAGTATTGTTGATTTCTGTTAACGCGAGCTTGTGAACATTACAACGTCTGGCTTCTTCAAAAAGAGCTTTGATGGGCAGCGTTCCGTATTTGAAGCTGTAACCCGTATGACAATTGAGGTACATGATACATTATGATGCCAGCGGCAGATCGGTGTAATAATTCCACGTACCATCATTTCCTTTGAGTACGGTAATCGACTCACATTTGAATGAGTTAGCATATTTAATATTCCGGACCACCGGCCAGAGCTTGTTGAAATCTTCTTTGCTCAGGTTTTTAGCCAGTGTAATATGCGGCAGACTCTCTTCTCCGGTAAGCTTTTTCATCAGCTCGCATACCGAGTTTTTATTAATGATGTTCAGGCATATGGTACGATTCTCACCATGGTTAAGTACATAAAAGCCGTTGATGTAGATCGTAAAGGGCTTAAAGCCTGATAATACATCGTCAACAATATGGTACAATAGATTATCACTATGCTCATCCTGGTACTTGAAAAGCGAAATGTGTGCTTTTGAGAACTCACTTTCGTAGCTGTGTCCCAGTATCCGCCTGAATCGTTGTTTGAAAAGAAATACATCTTTTGCAATGGGAGTAGGGGGGGAAATAAGAAGAAAATTTTCGGTCGCCTCTTTCATGGTGTCTGCTGTTATCAATTTCTATCCATGGTCTGTGTCCCCACAGACCATCCACTTTTGAACATCTTAAAATCTTTCTCTATAATCTGTTAGTATACCAAATTCGTCAATGCCTTTTTCATAAAACGATGCTGATGACCAACGATAATTTTCGGGACTCGTAACTAAGTTCCAATGACTTTGCAGTGGATTCAAATGAATGTAATCGATTTTTTGCTCAGCCTTTGCTCTTGAGTCTAACCGAATTGCAAGAGCATCCCGTTTCCAAAAACGATGTTTTCTTTCTGATGTTAGCTCCTGATAGTGTTTTAATAAATCAGGTTCTGACTTTCTCATATCGCTTAAAAATTGGTGACTTGTGTATTTATTAAAGCTGGCATAAGGCATCTCTTTTCCATTGATACTAATCATTTCCCAGGCAACATGAATGTGATTAGGCATAATCACAAAACCATAAATGTTAATCTTGTTTCGCTTCACCAGATTCTGCCAACATTCAATGATAGTATGCTTACGTTCATCAGTCAGTAGTAACCTTTTCCAATCTTTAATTGTGTCGGTCCAGAGATAAGGCTCATCCAAAAGCATTTTTGAATTGCGAAGACTAATGTCAGATTTTAAATCGTTCAAATGCATTTTTCGGTCTGTAGGGACACAGACCGAAATTGTAGATAAATTTTCGGTCGCCTTTTTCATAGTGCCTTCTGTTATCAATTTCCGGTTATGTATTTGCGGATGGTATTCAATTCGATTTCAGAACGAACGGTATATGCGGTATACTTTTGGTGCCACTCAAACCCGATGCGATAAGATGCTGCATATTTTTTTACGGAATCTTTATAATGATGAACAACCGAAGCCAGGTTTTCTGATTGCGGCTTGAATGAATTGGTCCGCCAGCTCTCATAGCGCGGCCTGTTCAGGAATAAAATACCCTGTACCTGGGAAGGTGTAATGGTAAAAGCATCTAACTCAACAAAGTGAAAACGATTCGGGATCTCAATCCAGTACCGGGAAGCAATCTCACCCATTTGAGTCGGGCCGAAATACGGATACCTGCTTTTTGTATTAAGCGTAACAAAATAAAAAATGTTTATCGCATCATTCCAGTTTCTGGAAGCTGAATTAATCTGATAGATATTTTTTGATGTTGTCTCCATATTTAAATTTTCCCCTCCCTCATTCTCTCATTTCCATGGTTGTGTCCTCACAAACCATTTTCCATTTTTTAATTAATCACCATCGCTTTTGAAACCTTGCCGTTAAACATATTCATGTTTGTGCGTACCCTGCGGTTAACGCCAATGGTTGTGGCACGAACCAATTTTTCAACACCGTGTTTGTGCTTGATGTTGTCAATCGCCTCGTAGAGATTGATCGTTTCAGCTGTATCATCAAACAAGCTGATCTGGTGATTGCCATGCACGAGGTTGCTCACGCGAACGCCCACCAAACGGATCATCATTCGTCTGTTATAAAGCTTGTCGAATAATTCCTGAACCACACGCAGAATGGTGTGATCAGAAGACGTATAAGCAATGTGAACTTGCTTGGTTTCCGTGTCAAAGTTTGAATAGCGGATTTTTACCGTAATGCACGAGGCTAATTTTTTCTGCTCGCGCAACTGGAACGCAACTTTCTCCACCATCGCGATGAGGATGGATTTCAACCGCTTAACATCAATTGTATCTTCTTCAAAGGTTGATTCCGTAGAGATTGATTTCTGCTCGGTATGCGGCACCACAGGCGATTCATCCACGCCATGCGCTTTGTTCCACAGGCTTATGCCATTCTTGCCAAACGCGCTGGTTAAAAACTTCAACGGCATTTCGCGCAGTGTTCCAACCGTGCGTACCCCCATATCATATAAGAAGGAGGAAGTCTGCTTTCCGATCATCGGAATTTTATCCACAGCCAAGGGAGATAAAAATTTTTGCTCATCACCAACCAGAATCTGCTGTTTCGCAACAGGCTTAAACTCGCCTGTAGCAACTTTCGATACGAGCTTGTTCACCGACATTGCCATGGAGATCGGTAACCCGGCATCTTTTATAATCTTCTGCTGTAGCTCAAGTGCCCATTTAAAAGCCCCGAAGTATTTATCCATTCCACTCGCATCTATATAGAACTCATCGATGGATGCTTTTTCAAACCTGGGAGCTGCTTCTGCTATTATAGAAGTAACATGATGTGACGATTCACTGTACGCTTCCATATCGCCCGAAATAACTTTTGCATCCGGACAAAGCTGCAGCGCCAGGTACATCGGCATGGCCGAATGAACCCCAAATCTGCGCGCCTCGTAACTGCAGGCTGCCACCACACCTCTGCGGCTGCTTCCACCCACGATCAGTGGAATCCCGTCTAATTTCTTGTTTTTTCTGCGCTCTACGGCCACGAAAAACGCATCGAGGTCGAAATGAATAATGTTTCTGTCCATGAAGCGAATTAACTAAAAATATTAGCATACAAATAATTTTAGTACTAAAATATTTTGTACCTAAAAAAATTAGCTATATTTGAAGTATGGTGATGATCAATAAGAATCTGCGATTCCTCCGTCTTCAGAGGGGTTGGACGCAAAAAGAACTTGCTGAAAAGCTTTCGCTGAAGCAGCCGGTAATTGGCTCATACGAAGAGGAGCGGGCAACACCTCCGCTTTCATGCCTGATGCAAATCTCTGATCTCTTTAAGATTAGTATTGATACACTTTCGCGGAAAGACTTGAGCAAATTGCCCGAGAAAAGCTGGCGTGAAATTGCTGCAGAAGCAAAACAGTCAGTGTTGGCCATTACGGTGAACAGTGAAGACAGAGAGAACATAGAACTGGTATCGCAGAAAGCTGCTGCGGGTTATCTGAATGGCTACCAGGACCCTGAATATATTAAAGACCTTCCCAAGCTTAGCCTGCCGG
>CAZHQP010000032.1:0-16205 GCA_964534735.1 uncultured Roseivirgaceae bacterium | reverse complement strand
TTAATCAAACTTTTGATGATTAAGATATAATGTAATTTTAAGCTCAGTTTACAAAAACCGTTCATCACTCTCCCCTTTCTGTTCCGAACATTTTTCCTTTATTTCACCGTAAATCTTAACTCTATGAACCGTTTACTCTCCATATTTATTATTGTGCTGCTTGCCGGAAGCACATTTGCCCAAAATTCTGATCTGCCAAACGATTTCCTCAGCAAAGAATGGCATAAGGAACGCAGACAAAAATTACGTGAAAGCTTACCGGCCAACTCGGTAGCCGTTTTCTTTGCCAATGCAGTCCGGAACCGCTCCAATGATGTCGACTACACCTATCATCAGGATCCAAACTTCTTTTACCTGACCGGGTATCGTGAGCCAGAGGCCGTACTGTTTGTTTTTAAAGACAAACAAACTGCTGTTAACGGAACACAATATGATGAAATTATCTTTGTTCAGGAACGCAATGCCCTGCGCGAAATGTGGACCGGCCGCAGACTTGGCGCAGAAGGAGCTAAAACCCAGCTTGGCCTTGACCAGGCATTCAAAGGTGCGGAATTTAAAAAATACAACGTTGACTTTTCGAAGTTTGCCGAGATCCTGTTCTATGATTTTAAGAATGATGTTCGCGATAATGCACGCGACTCAGCGGATTTGTACAGCCTGATTGAAGAGTTCAAAGTGAAGGTTAACTATCCTAAAAAGGACGCTTCAACACTAAACATTGCCAAGGAACAACCTAAAAATAACCTGAACACAAGAGGCTTGTTTAAGATCATGGCTGACCTGCGTGGGATCAAAACTACGGAAGAACTTGTAATGTTGCGTAAAGCTGTGCTGATCTCATGTGTCGGACAAGCCGAAGTAATGAAAGCTATCGAGCCGGGCATGAGTGAGCGTGAAGTACAAGGCATTCACGAATACGTGTATAAAAAATACCAGGCTGAAGATCTGGGTTATCCATCAATTGTGGGTGGTGGACATAATGGCTGCATTCTCCATTACGTGGAGAATTACAAACCATCGCTTACCAATAAAGAATTAATTCTGATGGATTTGGGTGCCGAGTTCCACGGTTATACAGCCGATATCACCCGTACAATTCCGGTGAACGGAAAATTCTCGCCTGAGCAAAAAGCCATTTATGAGCTCGTATTGAAAGCGCAGGAAGCTTCGATGAAGGCATGTAAGCCGGGTGTTGAAATGGGCCAGCTCACTACTGTATCCCGTGAAGTGATCAACAAGGGGTTAGCCGAGCTTGGTGTAATTAAATCGGATACTTCAAAGCACCTGTATTTCCCACACGGTGTATCGCACCACATCGGGCTTGATGTACACGATGCAGGCGGAAGAACTCTGGCTGAAAACATGGCCATTACAATTGAGCCGGGTATCTATATTCCGGATGACAGCAAATGCGATAAAAAATGGTGGGGCATTGCCGTCCGCATTGAAGACGACTATCTCGTAAACAAAGATGGTTGCGAATTATTATCAGGATATGCACCACGCACCGTTGCAGATATCGAAGCGATGATGAAGCAACCGAGTCCGCTGGATAAGTTCAAACTGCCAGCGTTGGATAAGAAAAACTAATTCATCTTTAAAAAGATAAAAGGCTGCTTCCATAAGGCAGCCTTTTTATTGTCAGTCTCTATACTCAGAAGGAGTCTTGCCCGTAATTTTTTTGAAGGCTGTATTGAAAGAGGATTTTGAATTATAACCAACCTGTTCAGCGATCTCCTCGATTTTAATATTCGGTTGATCTTTCAGCAATTGCTTGGCTGCTTCTACCCGATAGGTTGCGGTCATTTCGAAAAAGCTTTTTTTCAATCCATCATTGATCACTTGAGAAACCACGTGAATGGAAAGCTTCATTGAATCAGCCAGCTGAGGCAATGAAAAATCACTCTTGAGAAATGGTTTTTCGACAGCCATTATGTTCTTAAGCTTTTCAAGTGCTGTTTGAAGCTGTTCATCGGTTAACGCTGAGCCTTTATACTTCTGTTGCTCTGAAAGATCAGCCTGACGGAAAAACCCGGATTGCCTGATCACACGGAAGCTTGTTAGATAAATAGGAATGGTTAAATAGGCTGCGAACAAATGATCACCCGTATCATTTCTGTTAAAGACTTTTACCAGAATGATCAATATAAAAATTGATATAATCTGAAATAATCCCGCGCGCAGGATGCACAAAGTCGGGTTAACCGGTTTCCAGAACGATTCTTTTTTAATTCGAAATGCGCGTACAACTTCATACAATCCAAGCAATGCATAGAGCAAGATACTAATCAACGTTGCTTCGGTATGATGATCCGTTACCCAGAACCACCGGGTTTCGCCAAAATTATGCGGATGCGGAAAATCCGGATAATACGAATGCATGTAGGCATGATACTTTACTGCATTAGGCGCAAGTAAAAATGGAAGCTGAAGAATCAGATAAATCGGTGCGAATGCAAAGTGCCAATAATATTTTTTTGAGAACGATACCCGCGTGAGGCTAATCACCATGAGGTAGAATGCAGGTCCGATCAGGAACGAAAATGTTTCGGAGAAATCCACCAGGTATAAGCATTCCAGGATGTAGCCCGTATAATTCAAAAAGATCTCCAGCACACACAATGCCATCGAAATAAGCATAATTCCGTGAAAGAGATTTGCCTTGACCGAGCGATTAGGTTTTGAAAGGAAGAAGAAAGCCAGAAAAAATGCCTGAACAATTCCTAAAAATATAAACAAAGAGAAAAGGTCAACCCGGTACGGCATTCCGAAAGTTAGAATAATTTAAAAACCTTCCTGAATTTGATATGCGTCCTTATCTTGCAGCCTCAATCCGGAAAAATATGAAATTACCGCTTTCCATTCTCATTCTTGTAGCCGTTGCCTGCATTGTACAAGCTCAGGATTTCGACCCGAGCCGCATTCAGAAACATATTAAAACGCTTTCCGATGACAAATTGGAAGGCCGCGGTACCGGAACTGAAGGTGAAAAGAAAGCTGCTGCATATATCCAGACCGAGTTCAAGAAATTAAAGCTTCAGCCAAAGGGAGACAACAACGGATATCTGCAAGCTTTTACATTTAAAGCAGGTGCACACAGTGAAGGCGCAGAAGGTACAGCTAATAATATTGTTGCGTACCTCGACAACGGTGCAGCCACCACGATCATTATTGGTGCCCATTATGACCATTTAGGATTAGGTGAGCAAAGCGGTTCGCTGGAAGCAAATTCACAAGGCAAAATTCATAATGGTGCGGATGATAATGCATCGGGTGTTGCCGGTGTGATTGAGCTTGCAACCTATTTCAGTAAAAATAAAATAAAAGAGAAAAGCAATTTCCTTTTCCTTTGCTTTTCAGGTGAAGAGCTCGGATTGTATGGGTCGAAATATTTTACAGAACATACCGTGATTGATTTTACAACGGTGAATTACATGATCAACATGGATATGATTGGTCGGCTCGATCCACAAACCAAAACCGTGCTTGTTCATGGAACCGGTACAAGCCCGGTATGGGAAACATTGGTGAAAGGACTGGAAAACGATCAAATCAAAATTAAAACTGATTCTTCAGGTACTGGTCCATCAGATCATACATCATTTTATCTGAAAGATCTTCCGGTGTTGCATTTTTTTACCGGCTCGCACAATGACTATCACAAGCCAACTGATGATTGGGACAAAATCAACTACAAGGGCGAAGTTGAAGTACTGAAACTGATTGTGAAGATCATTGAAAGTCCTCAAACGCAGGATAAACTTGCGTTCCTGAAAACCAAAACAAAGCAAACCGGAACACGCTCTGCTTTTAAAGTTACCATGGGTGTGATGCCGAGCTATTCTTCTGATGCAGCCGGATTGCAGGTAGATGGCGTTACGGATGGAAAGCCCGCTCAAAAAGCAGGTATTAAAGCCGGTGATATCATTACACAGCTTGGTGAATATGAGATCAAAGACATTTACAGCTATATGGATGCGCTTGGCAAATTTGAAAAGGGGCAAACCATTCAGGCAAAAGTTAAACGTGGTGAGGAGATTCTCACCCTGTCTATTACTTTTTAAATTCTACTTCAGCTCAAGCCCTGAAAGGATGTTCATGCTCTGGTACTCCTTTGTTTTAGCATTAAAAACTTCCAATACCATATAGGTCAATGAAACTTGCTTGCCCATAAGCTTTTTAGGTGCTGTTTTAAAGTCATCCGAGCCCTCAAAGTAATAGAGCCAGATAAATTTAACATCCTTTCCATCGCTGCCTTTTAAATTCAGGTATACAAAATCTTTTTCTTCAACCGAGCTGATCTTTCCTTGCATCGTAAAGAATTCGGTGTTTTCTGCTTCTTCAGCCTGCTCCTCATCTTTTGTGCCTACCATTGCCTGAAACACTTCCGGACAAATAGGCGCCATTTGCATGCCCACTTTTTGACCTAGCGAGGTCATGTTCTCGATGTTGTTAACATCAATATCAACTTTATTCTTTTTCGCGCTTTCCAGCATACAAAATCCTAATGCCATCTCAACATCTCCCTTACTTACTTTGGAATAGTCAAAATTCTTTTTCTTAATGCAATCACAGGTTTCTGTGGCGATTGTTTTATAAACGTCTTCCTGTGCATAGGATACAACAGCGATACAGATCAATGAAGACAGAAGTAACAATTTTTTCATAAAATTTATTTAGGGGTATACTTATTTAGACAAGAACATTTACAATCATTAACAGGCTAATAAACATTACCGTGATGAAGAATATATAGCCCATCGCCAAAACAGATTTGATAATGGTTTTAAGCCACGATTGCTTATACAGATACCGAAGAGAAATCAGAATGTAAATTACAGTAGTCCCAACTACGGCCACAGGCCACCATTCCCGTACAGAAGGTGAAATAAAAATTGCTGCCAGCAACAAGATACTTGCAATAATGTAAGCAAATGATTGTAGATGTAATGTGTATGCAAGGTGATCGATATAAAATCTTTTTGATCTTCTGTACAGCAGTTTAAACCCAATCGCATATACCGGCAACAACAGAAAAGAAATGTATTTCAGATAAACAGATAATTCATTGAATGTCTTTCGAACACCATTAATAATTTTAGTTCTCTGACGCTCCATTTCTTTTTTATCAGCTTCCGTTGGCTTTTCAGTAGAGCTGTTTGTGATCACAACTTTTTCGGCCATGATTTGCTCTTCATATTTATGATAGTACGCGTTAGCAATGATGACCATGACGATCGTAACAAAAAAGAAAAGTCGCAGCGGGTGAATATAATGCTGTCGTCTGCCGGCCCAGTATTCTTTTGTTAAAAAACCGGGCTTTGTAAATAAGGGAATAAAGCTGCGGAAAAATTTAGAGTCGAAATGAAAGAAGTCACCGATAACATGAAATGCCAGGTGAAAAAAGTTTTCGTGCGTTTCGATATTCTCCTGACCGCAGCTCGGGCAAAATTTACCGGTTACTTCAGCGCCACAGTTCAAACAGTTTGTCTCCGTGCGGTATTTTTTATGGCTCATTCGGTTCAGGTATCAGGTCGGTATTATAAAGGTAAAAAATGAACCGAATCTATTCTTCAGAAGAATTAATAATATGCTGGCTAATGATCTTATAGAGTTCAGCAAGCTCAGGCGTCTCACTCAGAAACTGCATGTGCCGTTCCAGAATTTCAAAATCGCCTCGTATCGCAGGGCCAGTTTGTGCTTTTTTCGGGCCGATTTCAAGACTTTTATTTAATGTTTCCGCGATCAGCGGTTTGAGCACATTAAAGTCAAGATCATTTTGTTCAGCTATTTCACGCGCTACAGTAAGCATATGATTCGAAAAGTTTGAAGCAAATACTGCTGCCACGTGCAAAGCCTTTCGCTGCTCTGAATTGATGCGCTTCACATTTCCACTAAGCGCTTTCGCCATTTTTATCAATACCTTTTCAACATCGGAGCTTTCGCTCTCGACAAAGATAGGAATGTCTTTAAAGCTGATCTTCTTGACTTTACTGAATGTTTGCAACGGATAAAACACACCCATGTTTTGCGAGCCGGAGTCATCGAGAATACTCAACGGTTGACTACCCGAAGTGTGAACAACAATCGCATCATCCGGAAGTACAAGCTTCTGAGCAACTTCCTCAAGCGCATCATCACTGACAGAAATAATAAAAATCCTGGATGAGCTTGCAGAGAAATCTAATGAGATATTTACGTGTGCTTCGTACAACCGACCAACCAATGCAGCGGCATGTTTCGGATTCTGACTATAAACTTCACGAACCGGATAGCCCACATTATCAAGCGCAGGCGCTAAATGCCAGGCAACATTGCCAGATCCTACGAAGCTAACCTTGTGCATTAAGCTGTGACCTTATAAAGCTCAGCCAGCTTGTTCACTACAAAATCAATTTCTTCCGGAGTGTTGTATTTACTGAATGAGAAGCGAACTGCACCCTTCTTTGATCCGGGATACAATGCGCCCAATACATGTGATCCGGTTGAAGCCCCGCTGGAGCACGCGCTTCCGCCTGATGCAGATATCCCCTGAAGATCAAGATTGAATAACAGCATTTCGTTTTCTTCTGATTCCGGAAGGCAAACATTCAATACGGTGTATAAGCTCTTTTCGAGATTGGCTGAATCACCATGAAAATCTATACCTGGGATTTCCTGTCTGAGTTTTTCAATCATTCGGGCTTTTAACCCTTTGATATAATGCTCATGCTCATCCATTTCGCGATATGCAATCTCCAGCGCCTTCGCTAAACCGATAATGCCATATGTATTTTCTGTCCCACCACGCATGTTTCTTTCTTGTGATCCGCCATGAATGAACTGACCCAACTTACGGTCTTTACGGATGTACATAAAGCCTACCCCTTTCGGGCCGTGAAACTTATGCGCCCCGGCTGTCATTCCGCAAACATGCAATTCACGCATATCGTGACGGTAATGCCCCATCGTTTGAACGGTATCGGAATGAAAGAAAGCATTGTATTGTTTCGCCAGATCGCCAACTGCCTTAATGTTCAGTAAATTTCCGATCTCGTTATTGGCATGCATTAAAGAGATCAACGCGTTAGGATACTGCTTTAGTAGTCTTTCCAGATCAGCCAGATCAACATGACCGTTCTTATCCATCTTTACATGATGAAGCTCAATCAGACCTTGCTTTTCAAGTGTCTCAAGCGTATGCGTTACCGCATGATGCTCAATTGGTGTTGATATCGCATGTTTGATACCGTATGTTTTTATACCACTAACGATAAGCGTATTGTCGGCTTCTGTTCCTCCCGATGTAAAAATGATCTCACCCGGAGTGCAATGCAGCAGTTCCGCGATTTTCTTACGGGATGATTCAATGGCCGCACGCACTTTTCTTCCATGTGAATGGATCGAAGACGGGTTGCCGAAATCTTCCAGCATAAAAGGCTTCATCGCTTCGAACACTTCCGGATCAAGCGGGGTAGTAGCAGCATTATCGAGATAAACTTTCATACGCGTTACTTAATAATTTCCTGAATATCGGTAATGATACGTTGTGCCAGCGCATCAGCCTTCTTTTCGTTTTGTGATTCCGCATAAATGCGGATGATCGGTTCGGTGTTAGACTTACGCAGGTGAACCCATTCTTTATCGGCTTCAAAATCGATCTTTACACCATCAATCGCATTGATCTTTTCATGCGCATACTTTGCCTTTACCGCCTCCAATACCTTATCAACATTTATCTGCGGGGTTAGTTCAATTTTATTCTTCGAGATAAAATAGGCCGGATAGGTTTTACGCAACGCAGAAGCTTTCATTTTAGATTTGGCCAGGTGTGTGAGGAACAACGCTATGCCGATCAGTGAATCGCGACCATAATGCAAATCCGGTACAATGATGCCGCCATTACCCTCTCCGCCAATTACTGCATCCGTATCTTTCATTGCGGTTACTACGTTCACTTCGCCAACTGCTGCTGCAGTGTAGGCTCTTTTTGCTTTCTCTGTAACATCTCTCAGGGCACGCGTTGATGATAAGTTAGAAACAGTATTGCCTTTCTTTCTGCTGAGCATGTAATCGGCCACAGCAACAAGTGTATATTCTTCTCCAAATGGTTTACCATCTTCCTGGATCAATGCCAGGCGATCAACATCCGGATCAACTACAACACCCAAATGACATTTCTGCGCCTTCACCACACTGCTGATCTTTTTCAAGTGCTCCGGTAACGGTTCAGGGTTATGCGGGAACTTTCCGTTCGGCTCACAGTAAAGCTCAACCACTTTCTTTACGCCCAATGCTTTTAACAATTGCGGAATCGCGATTCCACCGGTTGAGTTAACCGCATCCACAGCAATCTTAAAGTTGGCTTTCCTGATCGCCTTTACATCGACAAACTTGTACTTAACTACACGTTCAATATGCTTTTTAATGTACGTGTCATTCTTCGAATACTTACCCAGCTTTTCTACAGGAGCAAAATCGAACGCTTCACGTTCTGCAATCTGCAAAACCTCCTCACCCGCCCGACCGGAAATAAATTCGCCCCGTTCATTCAATAATTTCAATGCGTTCCACTGAGCCGGGTTGTGGCTGGCGGTAAGGATGATTCCGCCAGAAGCTTTTTCAAGCGGAACTGCAATTTCAACCGTAGGCGTGGTTGACAACCCAAGATCCACAACATCAATGCCGAGGGCTTGGAGCGTTGAACAGACTAGTGCACTTACCATTTCGCCCGACATGCGTGCGTCCCGGCCTATAATTACTTTCGTTTTAGGATTTGTCCTTTTAAGCAATGTTCCGTAGGCAGCCGCAAACTTTACTACGTCCACAGGTGTCAGGTTGTCGCCTGTTTTACCGCCAATAGTCCCCCGAATACCTGAAATTGATTTAATTAATGCCACAGCTTGAGTTTTTTAAAAAGTGACTGCAAAGATATGGAATGTTCGGTCGCGGGTAAATAAAGACCTGATTTTGTCTGCTGCTACCTGTACCTTCGTGCCTTAATGCAGCCTTCATGAAAAAACCGTTCTCACAACCCGACCCGACCCGCGCAGAAAAACTCCAGGCTTTCGATCGTCTGCTAACCGTGATGAACGAGCTTCGGGAAAACTGCCCGTGGGATAAAAAACAAACACTGGAAACACTGCGTCATTTAACCATTGAGGAAACTTACGAATTATCGGACGCCATCCTGGAAGGTGATTTGAAAGAAGTGAAAAAAGAGCTGGGCGACCTGATGCTGCACAATGTTTTCTACGCCCGTATCGCCTCCGAACAAAAAGCATTTGATATAGCTGATGTGCTTAACGCCATTTGCGATAAGCTGATTGAACGGCATCCGCATATTTACAGTGATGTAGTTGCCGAAGATGAGGAAACTGTAAAATCGAATTGGGAAAAAATAAAATTAAAGACTGGCAACAAATCTGTACTGGAAGGTGTGCCTAAATCCTTACCTGCTTTGGTGAAAGCAATCCGTATTCAGGATAAAGCGCGCGGTGTTGGCTTCGACTGGGAAAAGAAAGAACAGGTGTGGGAAAAAGTTGAAGAAGAGATGCAGGAATTTAAGAGTGAATTTAATGCTTCATCGAATGAAGCAATCAAAAAGGAGAAAGCCATGGCCGAGTTTGGCGACTTGTTATTCTCATTGGTAAACTATGCCCGGTTTATCAACATTGATCCCGAAGAAGCACTTGAGCGGACGAACAAAAAATTTATAAAACGCTTTCAATACCTCGAAACGGAATCTGCAAAAGACGGAAAGCAAATGGGCGAAATGACATTGGCAGAAATGGATGAGTACTGGAATCGGGCAAAATTGATTTAATCTTATTTTAATCTTTGAATTCTTATTTTTAAGATTCTGAATCCAGCTGTACGAATGGGTAAATACAAAAACCTTCTTTTTTACATTATAATCATCGTAGGGTTTGGTGCGCTCATGTATTGGATTGCCCAGAAAGGGACCACGCTTGAGGTTGGTGAGTTCGCACCCATTGTTCAGTCAGAATCAACCACACCTTTCGATCAGTTTAAAGAACTTTTCAGTAAAAATCTGGTTCATCCGCTTTCGATTCTGATCCTTCAGATCATTTCGATCATCGTTGTCTCCAGAGTTTTTGGATACATTTTTAACAAGATCGGCCAACCAACTGTAATCGGTGAAATTGTTGCCGGGATTGTGCTCGGACCATCACTCATGGGATTATTTCTCCCGGAAGTATCTGAATTCTTATTCGCGAAGGCGTCAATGCCGAATCTCCAGTTTTTAAGCCAGGTGGGATTAATTCTGTTCATGTATGTGATTGGCATGGAGCTGAATTTAAAAGTTTTGCGCAACCAGGCACACGATGCCGTGGTGATCAGTCATGCGAGTATTATTATCCCGTATTTTCTGGGAATGGGCCTTGCTTATTATATGTATCAGGAGTTTGCGCCTGCGAACATCTCTTTCCTTTCGTTTGCATTGTTCATGGGTATCGCCATGAGCATTACCGCATTCCCGGTTCTTGCCCGCATTATTCAGGAGCGCGACCTTACCAAAACCAAGCTTGGCAGTATTGCGCTTACGTGTGCAGCAGCAGATGATGTGACGGCCTGGTGCATTCTGGCGGCTGTAATTGCCATCGTAAAAGCAGGTACGTTTGTCAGTGCGTTGTTTACCATCGGTTTCTCCTTACTCTATGTATTGGTGATGCTGTTTGTTGTTCAGCCGTTTCTTAAAAAAATCGGAAACATTTATTCTGATCGTGAAACAATCAGCAAGCCTATTGTTGCACTTTCTTTCATCGTACTTCTGACTTCCGCGTATATCGCGGAGATTGTTGGAATTCATGCTTTGTTCGGAGCATTTCTCGCAGGAGTAATTATGCCGGCCAACCTGAACTTCAGGCGAATTTTAATGGGCAAAATCGAAGATGTAAGTCTTGTGCTGCTGTTACCACTGTTCTTCGTATTCACAGGTTTGCGTACGCAGATCGGATTATTAAATCAGTCGCATTTATGGGCCACATGCGGGGTGATTGTATTGACAGCCGTTGCCGGAAAGTTTGGCGGAAGTACATTGGCAGCACGCTTCGTTGGACAAAGCTGGAAAGACAGTTTGGGGATTGGCGCTTTGATGAACACACGCGGATTAATGGAACTAATTGTATTAAACATCGGGTATGACCTCGGAATTTTATCTCCTGAAGTTTTTGCCATGATGGTGCTGATGGCATTGGTAACAACGTTCATGACCGGACCGGCACTCGATGCGATCAATTATTTCTTCCCGGATAAGGAAAGCGGTGCAACTCCGCACGGATTATATAAAATCTTAATTTTATTCGGCCCCTCTGTTAAAGGAAGGAAGCTTTTACGGTTAGCTGATCAGCTTACACACAAGGAAAATGTTTCCGCAGCCATAACTACCATGCATTTAACGCCCAGTGCAGATATTAATCCGAACGAAGCCGATACATATGAAGAAGAAAGCTTTAAGCTGGTTAAACACGAAGCGGAAAATCTTAACATCAAAATAAAAACGATTTACCGCGCTACAAACGACATCAGTAAAGAAGTAAGCCGCGAAGCAAAAAAGGGAAAATATAATTTATTGCTTGTAGGCTCGTCACGTTCTGTTTTCAGCGATGATGTGGTGGGCGGAAAAGTGAAAAACTTTCTGGAAGAGACGAGGGGTCACGTTGGTGTGCTGGTCGATAAAGATTTCGAAGTAGCCGATCGGATTTTAGTGTTTCTTCACGGTCCAGAAGATTTTTTCCTGCTTTCTTTTGCTGAACGCTTCATCAAAAACAACAACGCTCGCATTACGCTGGCCGATCCTAAACAATTAGTTAAAAAAGATTCGCGCTTTACAGAGGCAGTTAAAAAGCTAAACGAAGAAACTCAAACCACGCAGGTACACGAAAGCAACACGTTGCCACCCGATATGATTGAAGGCTCCAACCTCGTTATCATCAGCTATAATTCATGGCAGGGTTCAGAAGAAAGCAGCGAGCAATTGCTTTCGCAGTCACCTTCACTCCTGATCCTCAAAGCTCCGCACTCCTGATCTTTTCAGCACCCTCTTCAATATGCTGCTAAGCCGATTCGGGCAAGATCATTATCTTTGCGCCTTATGGCGAATACGGAAGACAACCTTTTCAGGAATATCATCTCCCACGCAAAGGAGTATGGTTTTATTTTTCAAAGCAGTGAGATCTATGATGGCTTAAGCGCAGTGTATGATTACGGTCAGAACGGTGCTGAGCTGAAAAACAATATTAAAGAGTACTGGTGGAAATTTATGACCATGATGCACGACAACATTGTGGGCATTGATTCGGCCATTTTCATGCACCCAACCATTTGGAAAGCGTCCGGCCATGTAGACGCCTTTAACGATCCGATGATCGATAACAAAGATTCCAAAAAACGCTATCGGGCCGATGTGTTGGTAGAAGATGCCATCGCAAAAATCCAGGACAAGATTGATAAGGAAGCTGAAAAGGCAGCCAAGCGCTTTGAAAATTTCGACCGTGCCATGTTTATCAGCACGAATGCACGCGTAGTTGAATACCAGAAAAAGATTGATGAAGCTAACACCCGCATGAAAGATGCGCTGGGCAGTGGCGATATGGCAGCTATGAAGCAGCTCATCGTTGACCTGGAAATTGCCGATCCGATTTCCGGAACCAAAAACTGGACGGATGTGCGTCAGTTCAACCTTATGTTCTCTACCGAAATGGGCTCATTGGCTGAAGACACCAACAAGATCTACTTACGTCCGGAAACTGCACAGGGCATTTTTGTAAACTTTCTGAACGTGCAGAAAACCGGTCGGATGAAAATCCCGTTTGGGATCGCACAAATCGGGAAAGCATTTCGTAATGAGATCGTAGCCCGGCAGTTCATTTTCCGCATGCGAGAATTTGAGCAAATGGAAATGCAATTCTTCGTAAAGCCAGGCGAAGAAATGAAGTGGTACGAATACTGGAAAGATAAAAGATTGAAATGGCACCAGGCGCTGGGACTGGGCAATGATAATTACCGCTACCATGATCACTTGAATCTGGCGCATTATGCAAATGCAGCGTGCGACATTCAGTTTAATTTCCCGATAGGCTTTAAAGAGCTGGAAGGCATTCACAGTCGCACCGATTTTGATTTAAAGAGCCACGAAAAATTCTCTGGCAAAAAGCTTCAGTATTTCGATCCGGAAGACAATCAGAACTACATTCCCTATGTGGTTGAGACGTCCGTTGGACTTGATAGAATGTTTCTTTCCGTATTATCAACTTCCTACAAAGAAGAGAAACTGGAAGATGGCAGTGAGCGCGTAGTATTAAAAATCCCGGCTCCTCTTGCGCCCAATAAAGTTGCCATTCTGCCGTTAATGAAAAAAGACGGGCTGCCGGAAAAAGCAATGGAGATCATGAACAGCTTAAAGTTTGATGTTCGTTGTTTCTATGAAGAAAAAGATGCGATCGGAAAACGATACAGAAGACAGGACGCAATCGGAACACCGTACTGCATTACCATTGATCATCAAACCCTGGAAGATAATACAGTAACCATTCGCGACCGCGACACCATGAAGCAGGAGCGTGTGAAGGCAGGTGAGTTGAATGCACGGTTAGCTGCAGCATGTTCCATTAATAACTTGCTCAAACAGATCTAATGGATGGACGATAACAATCAGGTTTCGGTTATCATTGTTGCTGGCATCCTCATTGTTGGAATTTTTGCATTACCCATCATCCGCGAACAGCGCTGGTACAAAAAGCTGCTGTTCTATTACTTTCCGAAATTCATGGTGCCGTTAACACCAGGCTTAAAGCCCATTAACGTTTATTATAAAAAGCTTACACCGGAAGAACGAAAGCGCTTCGAGTGGCGCGTTTACTATTTTATAACCTCGACTGATATTGAGTTCAGGCAATTCAAACCAACACAGCTGATCAATTATAATTCAGCCCGTTACCTGATCGCTTCGGTCGCTACACAGATTTCTATTTTCCTTTCGGAAGATTGTTTCGATGCATTTCACAAAATCATTATCTATCCCGATAAATATTATTCACCCATTACCGGGCAGTACCACAAGGGCGAGACTAATCCGCGCGCAGGTTATATCGTACTTTCGTGGAACAGCTTAAACTCAGGATTTGCCAACTCAAAAGACGGAATCAATTTGCTTATGCACGAGCTGGCGCATGCGCTCTGGCTTGAAAACAAGCTGTTTGACTATGAGATTTTTGAATCCGGGGCGCTGGAAGCCTACGAACAATTAGCGGGCATAGAAATTGAAAAAATAGCTGTAAGCGACCAGCATTTTTTCAGGCGGTATGCCATGGCTAATAAAGAAGAGTTCTTCGCAGTAGCGGTGGAGAATTTTTTCGAGCGCCCGGCAGAATTCAACGCCACGCTTCCTGAACTTTATGCTACTTTAGTAAACTTATTTAAACAAGACCCCATAAAACTTTATGCATCCCGCGCTTAACAAAAACCTGTTTTTCGTTAAAGAACATGTGAAAATTTTTAAGGCTGCCAACAGCTTTGACATTTTTGATCCGGAAACGAAAGAACAAATATTGCAATGCCAGGAAGAGAATCTGGGATTTTTCACCAAAATGTTCCGGTTTACGGAGTACAAACGGATGACTCCATTCAACATGCATGTAAAAGATATGAGTGGAGTTACGCTGTTCACCGTAAAGCGCGGTGTTTCACTTTTTCTTTCCACAGTTGAAGTGTTTGATTCGAACGGTATGCTGGTTGGAAAATTCAAACAAAAGTTTTTCAGCATTGGCGGAAAGTTTGAAGTGCTCGATGCCAGCGAGCGTCCGCTGTGTATGCTACGTGGTAAATGGACAAGCTGGGAGTTTAAATTCGTTTCGAATGATGGAAAAGATTTTGCAGCCGTTACAAAAAAATGGAGCGGATTAGGAAAAGAACTTTTCACTTCAGCCGATAATTATGTGCTGGAGATCAACTCACAAGTACCGGCAGATCATCCGCTGCGTGTATTGATTCTCGCGGCTGTAATGTGCATCGATCTGGTGTTGAAAGAGTAATCATTGTCCACGAATATTTCCTTCAATCCATGGCCTGGTGTCTCACCTGCCATGGATTTTTTATTTTTATTTTATTGCACGGTCTGTGAAGACACAGACCGTTGTTTTTTAATTTCGCAGCAATGAATTGGAAGCAACTTTTATCCTCACAGCGAAGCGGTCAAAAACAGCAATTTTCATCCGAGCCTTCACGCAGTGCGTTTGAGCAGGATTACGACCGGATAATTTTTTCACATCCGTTTCGCAAGCTCCAGGATAAAACCCAGGTTCATCCCCTGCCGGAGCATGATTTCGTTCATACGCGTTTAACCCACAGCCTCGAAGTTTCGAGTGTTGGCCGGTCACTTGGTAAACGTGTTGGAGAAGTAATCCTGCACCGCCACCCCGAGCTACAAAAAGAAATTTCTCTGTTTGATTTTGGAGCAATCGTTGCGGCAGCTTCGCTTACGCATGATCTGGGCAACCCTCCTTTTGGTCACGCAGGTGAAGATGCGATCTCTGATTTCTTTCTGCAGAATAAAATCGGCTTATCGCTGAAGGATAAAGTAACGGAAGCAGAGTGGACTGACCTTACCAAGTTTGAAGGCAACGCTCAGGGCTTCCGCATTCTTAATAAAAATCAATACGGACTAAAGCTCACCTATGCTACGCTTGGAGCATTTACAAAATATCCCTGCCCGGCATTTTTTCCGCTACGCGATAAGTCAAAACGTAGTCAGAAAAAATTTGGCTTCTTTCAATCCGAGAAAGCAATCTTTCGTGAAGTAGCCCAGGCACTTGAATTACAAAAAGTTACGGATGATGTGTTTGAAAGACATCCTCTTACGTATTTAGTAGAGGCAGCAGATGACATTTGTTATAGTATCATCGATCTCGAAGATGGTTGCAGTCTCGGGCTGATAAGCTATGAAGATGCCAAAGCCTTGTTCGAAAATTTGATCACCAAAAACAGATCGAAACTTGGCAAACTCGATCAGCTTAACAGCAAGCCAGAGAAAATCGGGTTTCTACGCGCACTTGCCATCGGTGATTTAATGGATGAATGCTCGACTTTGTTCCTCGATAGCGAAAAAGAAATTCTTTCAGGAAAATTCAATCACGCACTTGCGGACTTATGCCCATCAAAGCACGTGCTCAAAGAGATTATTGATGTCTCCGTGGAAAAGATTT
>CAZHQP010000031.1:3281-16225 GCA_964534735.1 uncultured Roseivirgaceae bacterium | reverse complement strand
CAAGTCTTCTATTTGCGAATTACTGCGCCCAATGTCTGCTCAAAAGCGTTCATCAGCCGGGTCATCGTTTTGTCAATTTCCTCGTCTGTCAGGGTTTTAGCTTCATCCAAAAGGGTAAACCCGAGTGCATAAGCTTTCTTTCCTGCCGGAAGATTGTCTCCCTCGTATACATCAAATGCGATGATGTCGCGGATCAATCTCTTTTCAGTATTCAGTACCATTTTCCGGATCTCATCGAAACTTACGTTCTTATCAAGCACTAATGACAGATCGCGTCTTACCTCCGGAAATTTCGGTACTTCCTGAGCAACTAACATAGGGTTTGCCGAAGTGAAAAGCAAGGTTGTATGTAGCTCAGCATAAAATATTTCCTGCTTGATGCCTAAATCCTTTAATAAAGCAGGTTTTACTTTTCCTGCCAGCCCAATAATTTTATTGCCTGACGATAGCTGCAGTGCGTAGTCGAACAGCTGATCTTTTTACAACTTCTTGTTTGATCGTGGCGATACCTGACTTTTGAATAATCTGGGTGACATGCTGCGCCAGATCATAATAAGTGGTCGGCCGGGTTTTATGTTGCCAGTTCTCTGTCTCGATATTTCCCGTGACGTAAAGTCCTAAACGTTCTTCCTCAATGTATTTTCCGTTAATCTTGAAGTAGATTTTACCGAACTCAAACAGCTTTAAATCTTTTTGCCTGCGGTTGATATTATGCGCACATACTTCCAGCCCGGTAAAAAGCATGGTTTGACGCAGAATTCCCTGTTCTTCACTCAGTTTGTTCAGGATCTCAATAGGATCTCCAGGGAAGGCGAGATTATGCTTTTGCTGATACGCTGCATTGGTAAGCGAGTTCGTCATGATCTCATAAAAACCGTTGCCTATCAGCATCTGGCTGATTGTATTTTTGAATTTATTAATGTCCTTGACCGGGAATTCAGCAATGAAATCCGATCCGGAAAACTCACTCAGTTCGATATTATTAAGTCCGTAAATTCTCAGGATCTCCTCCGAGATATCCGCTTCCTGAATAACATCCACGCGATAAGGCGGAACGGAAACAATAAAGCTATCGGCATTCTTTTCTGTGATTTTTATATCCAGTGCTTCCAGTATTTCAAACATTTTTTCGCGTGGAATCACTTTTCCGATGAGGCGATTGATATTCTTATCCCGGACCAGGATGATTTTGTTTTCAACCTTATCCGGATAGATGTCAATAATATCTGATGAAATTTTTGCGCCTGCAACTTCTTGCATGAGCAATGCGGCTCGTTTCAGCGCATAGATCGTTCCGTTAGGATCGGTACCCCGTTCGAACCGGAAAGATGCATCGGTTTTTAATCCATGATGCAGGGAAGATTTGCGAACATAATCCGCAGCGAAATATGCGCTTTCTAAAAATACGTTCTTGGTCTTTTCGGTAATGCCTGATTTTGTTCCGCCAAACACCCCGGCAATGCACATGCCTTCCGTTTCACTGCATATCATCAAATCGTTAGCGGTGAGCTCGCGTTCTTTGTTGTCAAGAGTGGTGAATTTTGTTCCGGCAGGAAGTGTTTTTACAATTACTTTTTTACCGGCAATCTGGTCCGCATCAAATGCATGCAGCGGCTGACCTGTTTCATGTAACACATAGTTGGTAATGTCAACAATGTTGTTGATCGGAGAGAGGCCGATGGCGGTTAGCCTGTTCTTAAGCCAGGCAGGTGATTCAGTAACCGTAATGTTGGTGAGCGATACGCCTGAATATCTCGGGCAGGCTGTATTGTTTTCAACCTTAACATCAATTGTTAAGGCTGAATCATCTTTTTTAAATTTATCAACCGATGGCCATTTCAGTGCGCGGTTTTTTGAAGCTTTGATATCACGGGCAACGCCAATGTGAGATGAAGCGTCAACGCGATTGGGTGTCAGGCCAATCTCTAAGGTATAGTCTGATTCGATTTTGAAATATTCGGCAGCTGGTGTTCCATTCTTTGCAGTTGTGTTCAAAACAATAATTCCTACATGACTTTCCCCCAAGCCTATTTCATCTTCGGCACAGATCATGCCTTCGGATTGCTCGCCCCTGATCTTGGCTGACTTGATCTGAAACGGTTCGCCTTTCGTTGGATTGACAGTTGTACCGACTGTTGCCACGACAACTTTTTGGCCTGCTGCAACGTTGGCTGCGCCACACACGATCGACAAAGGTTTTTCACCGCCAATATCAACGGTTGTGAGCGACAATTTATCAGCATTTGGGTGTTTAGTGCACGTCAGGACTTCGCCAATCACCAGGCCCTTCAATCCGCCTTTTACGGTCTCAAAAGCATGTACGTGCTCAACTTCAAGTCCGGTGGAGGTTAACAGCTGACCAAGCTCATCGGGGGTTTCCGGGATGTCGATATAATCTTTCAGCCAGTTATAGGAAATAGTCATTGCTGTGCATTACGGTAAAGACAGCAAAAATAAGGAAATCAGCGCTAATTATTAAAGTTTATGCACTTTGTAAGTTATTGAATATCAAATTACTTCGCCTTTCTCACAATAACTCACTTTATCGTCATTTGTTATTTGGATCAGGAAATGATCTACGAACTGATATTCAAGATAAACATGGATATAGATATATTCGGAACCTTTAAATTGAACACTTCTAAAGATGCTTACATTAAGCTGCTTTGCTCTATGACTTCTTAAATATTTAATGCCTGGAGTAATTTTTTTAATTTCAATTTCATCCATACTCAACTTGTTGTGAGCTCCAATAAACTCACCGTCACTCAAACCTGAATCTTTAAAACAATCGTAAAATGGATATATGGTATAGTTGTATCTACCAGCAGTTCCATTAAAAAAGATTTTATTTGATTCAGGATATTTTTTAGGAAATATCTCTTTTACGAAGTAATCATAAGCGACTTGTTCCGGTTTAAGAGTTTGGCTTGTTTTAGAACCAAGAAAAGTAAGTAGTAAGATTGGTATTATTTTTATCATTACTTAACAAGCTCTTTAAACTCAGCTCCGGATACGGTGAGCAATCCAGCTTTCGGAAGCCGCCTGGTCAACTCTCGCCAATTAGCATCCTGCTTATAAATCTTTTGCAACATGATTGATGCTTTCGTAATATCTTTTCCATTTGCGAGTGTGATGGCTGTCCAGTATTGCATTTCCAGGTTTGCCGGGAACATCTTCATCGCTTGGTTATATTCATCCATCGCTTTGGTCATGTCATTCTTTTCAACATACAAATCACCCTTGTTCATGTGCTCATAGGCGCGTGAAACCTTTAGCAGCCTGTCAAGCTCGGTTATCGGATCGACTGAGTCATCTACACGCAGGTCAATCAGTCTGTCATCCCAGGGTTTTCCGGTGTTTTCAGAGGAAACAATTAACAGCGCAGCAGATTGTTTACCGCGTATGTCTCCACCAACAGCTTGCGCAGCTTTCAGCACTTCTACCATTCGTTCGGCCAGTGGTAATGCATAATTTTCTTTCCAGGCTTTTTCCATGGCGGGGATAACCTGGTTGTTAAGCATCATGTTGGCCTGAACTGAAAAATTTTCACCATTGGCGTGTCCGGCCCAGCCAACGCAATTCCGGCCCGTGTGTGTTGCCACTTTGCCCGTTTTATCAAGAATGGCAACCTGGCGATAATCCCGTCCGCTATCATCGCTTAATAATTCATTTAAAGCTTCCTGTGACGACTTGCCTTGTTTGAGTAACTCCAGTCCGCGTATGCCAAATGATTTATTAACGAATGATTGAGTTGCGACAACACCCACTCCGCCTTCGCCCCAGGAAACAACTGAGCCAACGCTAAACCAATGGCTCTGCACGGCTATGGCCATTTCGCCTGTACGCTCATCACGCCCTACGATGGAAAAGGTGTGGGCGAGATCAGAAGGTTTGTTAGATTGTGCATTAATACTTGCAGCATAAAGGATGGCAAAAAACAACAGGAGGTGTCGCATAAATTTTGGGTTGATTACCAAATTTACTATTTATCACACAGTAAGGAAATGAAGAAAATGCAAAAGCAGACTCCTCTAATAATTTAACTACCGCAATGCGTATTTAAATCGAATGAATTCAGGAATACGCTTACATGCCAGATGATCTTTCCTGGATCAAGGCTTTTGCGTTGAGCTGAGTGATTTGATCAGTTCGGAGATATCAACCTCATAAATGTTTCCTGAACCGTTATCAACTGCCTGTATTTCGCGTTTGAGTTGAGCAAAAGTTATTTTCCTGTCGGGCGCTTTAACAGGTTTTGGCTCACGTGAAGCGGTAAAGTAAAGCTTCTTTTGATCAAGCGATAAAGCTGCCTGCCCTTCGCCCTCTGCCGAATTTATGGTTTGTCCAAGATTGATCGGTTCGCCCCAAATCCCATTGTTATTAAAGCTTATCCATAAATCCATTTTGCCAAAACCTTTACGATTACTGGTGAAAATGATAAATGATTCGTCAAACGCGATGACCGGATCCAGATCAACAAGTGTTTCTGAATTGAAGTCTAATAATCTGGGTGCCTGGTAAGCTCCGTCACGCCATTCGGAAACATAGAGCTGTGAATCTCGGTCTTTTGCGGCTGAGAAATATAAATTTCCGTTTTGGGAAACGCTCGGGTAAAGCGGGATAATATTTTCAGAATTTAAGATATCCACTTTTTTAGGCTCACTGATAATATTTCCTTTTTTATCGAGGTCAACTGAAAAGATTGAATAGATAAAGTCTTTATAAATACCATTAGGCCCCGGTCGATCAGAAATGAAGAATAGCTTGCTGCCGTCATGCGTAATAAAGGGATCTGCATCCCGATAGACACCGGAAGAGAAGGAAACCAATTCAGATTCAGTCCACTGGTCACTAACTTTGTCGGAATACAGCGTAACGATAGTACCCCAATTATTGTAAGCCCGGCTAAAATAAACACGCTGATTGCCGGGTACAAAGGCAGCTTTAAAATCTAAATCTCCGGTAGAGATCACGTCCCGTCCTAACAACTGTGGCTGGGTGTTTTGCGCCATAACCTGTATGAATGGCGCAAGCATGAATAAAAGCAAGGTGTAAATGGAGTACTTCATATTTATGGGATTGCATAAATATAGAATATGTAATGTTCTGCCGGACTACACCGGAATGCCGTATTTATATCAGTACAGGGATTGTTTATTTGAGTGACAAAATACGCCTGTAAATGGCAGGCTCTTGAACAGGATTTACCTAACCGGAAAAAAGGTCGGATTAATGGTAAGTTTTTCCACCTGCGCTAATCATCCTAGTGTTTAGAGTGAATAGCACATAGTAGTATGTTGAGTTAATCGTCCTTACCGGTTACCATATAATATAAAAGTGTGGCAAAGTTACGAATGATACTCCGGGGTATCCTTCTGCTTGCTGAACCAAGTTTACTAAAAAATGTATGAATGCCGAACGCGTTTCTCATGCCTCAACAACACGTAAGGGCTAATAAACCCTTATGTGTTTTGAGATTTAATGATAAGTCTTTTCGCCTGCGTTGATGGCAACCTCTAAAATATTTTCCTTCGGAGGGAAAGGACAAGAATAATTATCGTTATAGGCACAATAAGGATTGTATGCTTCGTTAAAATCTAATGTAATAGACGAAGCGCCCGGAACTTTCCTGATGTCGAGGTATCGCCCTGCACCGTATGTTTCAGCTGCACTGGTTTTATCTGCAAAGGCTAAAAATAAAGTGCCGCGGTAGGGGCCTATATCACGGATCTCGAGAATGAGAAGCTTGTTCTTTACTCCATCCAATTCAAACTCTGCGTATGCGTATTCGAGATACGTTTTTACTTTTCCATCACTCGTTGGGAGGCTTACTGATTTTTTCTGGTCTATCTGCGTAAGTTTTGCATTTACCCGGTATTTTTCATTGATCGGAAAATATTTCAATCCGGTAAACGCAATGCTGTCGCCAAACGGAGAGTCATCACCGGATTGTATGCTGTTATCTTTTTCTTTGCGCAGCTGTTCGACTTTGGCAATATAGGCTTCACTTGTTTCGGGGCCACTCAAAGAATAATAAATAGCAGCAATCAGAGTGACAACAGCAACAGCGAGAATAATATTTTTGGTTTTCATAGATTACAGTAGGCCTTCGTCAGCAAAACTGAAATATTTTTTACCGGCAATGATGATGTGATCGAGCACCTGGATGTCGAGCAGCTTTCCTGATTCTTTTAACTTTTTAGTAAGGTCAATATCTGCCTGACTGGCAGTAAGGTTTCCGGAAGGATGATTATGCGCGAGAATAATTCCACTCGCTAATTCTTCAACAGCAACTTTAAAAATAAGCTTTGGATCGGCAACCGTTCCGGCAACCCCACCCTGGCTGATCTGGTGTTTTTTGATGACGCGGTTTGCCCGATTTAATAATACGATCCAAAATGCCTCATGCGGAATGTCGAGCAGGTCGGCTTTTAAGATTTCGAATACATCAGCAGAGCCGCTAATCTTTGGCTTTTCTTCAACCTGGAAATCTTTTCGTCTGCGCCCAAGTTCCAGGGCACTAATAATCGTGATGGCCTTCGCTTCACCAATCCCCTTGATTTTCACCAGGTCTTTCACGGTAAGGCGCGCAAGCTCATTTAAATCGTTATTAACAGCCTGTAAGATATTCTTGGCCAAATCCACCGCACTTAGAGAAGCAGTGCCTGTGCCTAAAAGAATTGCGATCAGTTCAGCGTCTGAGAGCGTAGCCTTTCCTTTCAGCAATAGCTTTTCGCGGGGCCTGTCTTCTGCAGCCCAGCTTTTGATATTGAGGAAATCGGCCTTCTCCTTCTTCATTCTATAAAAATAAAAGACCCGGAGAGTTTTAAAGCTTTCCGGGTCAGTAAATGATGTATCGAAAAAGATTACTTCAGCTTGTTAACAGCCTTGGCAAGCTTTGATTTCTGGTTAGCCGCCTTTTTCCAGTGGATCACACCTTTCTTAGCCAGCTTGTCGATTTGAGCGGAAACAGCCTTTAACTGTGTTTCTCCCTCTGCCTTACCGGTAACAGCCTTCAGATTTTTGACAGCTGTACGGGTTGTTTTGTGCTGGTAGCGGTTTCTGTCACGCTTGGTAGCGCTTGAACGGATTTTCTTTTCTGCTGACTTGTGATTTGCCATGATTCTTACTTAAAAAGGACTGCAAAGGTATCAAAAGATTTCAAATTTTGGATTTCAGGTTTGAGATTTTTAGAATGGTATCTTGAGATATGCTAAAACGCTCTTTTTGCCTCGTTTTAATCACTTTTGCAGGATTTTTATTCAGCAGTTGGGGTTTTTACGCCCATCAGCAAATTAACCGGCTGGCAGTGTTTACGCTCCCGCCTGAAATGATCGGGTTTTACAAAAAAAAATATCCGGTACATTACCGAGGCTGCGGTTAACCCCGATAAAAGGCGGTATACCGTAGTGGATGAGGCACCCCGCCATTACCTGGATATTGATCATTATGGCGACAGTGCGCTGCAAAAGATGCCCAAATATTGGAATGAGGCTATCGCAAAATATTCAGAGGATACACTGAAAGCCTACGGCATTGTTCCCTGGCACATCAACGCGATGTATTACCGGTTAAAGGATGCGTTTATGCTGAAAGACCCTTCCCGGATCCTGCATGTATCAGCGGACCTGGGGCATTACATTGCGGATGCGCATGTACCGCTACATACCACCGAAAACTATAATGGGCAGTTATCGGGGCAGGATGGAATTCACGGATTTTGGGAATCGCGTTTACCCGAACTGTTTTCGAAGAACTACAATTTTTTTACCGGTAAAGCGGAGTACATTAAAAATCCGCAGCTCGCAGCGTGGAAAGCTGTGGAGGGATCAAACATTCATCTTGATTCTGTTTTATTGCTCGAGAAGCGATTAACTGAAAAATTTGGTGAGAAGAAATTTTCATTCGAAACGAAAGGCAAGCAAACTATAAAAGTTTATTCGGTTGAGTTCTCAACAGCCTATCATAATGCACTGAAAGGCATGGTTGAAATACGCATGCGCGATGCAATTAAAATGGTGGGTGATATTTGGTATACAGCCTGGGTAGATGCCGGTCAGCCGGATTTGAAAAGCCTGATCGATTATGTTCCTACAGAAGCGGAACTGGCTCAACGAAAGAAAGAATTAGATGAATGGAAGGAACGGAAGATCAAAGCCCGGGCAGAGGCGGATAACTAGATTTCAAAATCCCAAATTTCAGATTTCAGGGAATCTCCAAAATCTGAAACTTGAAATCTTTTAATCTTAAAAATGAATTACTGAATCGGATAATAAATTTCCGTAACCCAGGCGGCTGTATCCTTTTCAATCATCGGATCGGTCAGATAGCTTTCCCAGGGCGCGCCAGCCATTATTAATTTCTTTGATTCAATATATTCATTGAGCTGCATGTGCGTGGCCATCATCTTTGAATAATCTCCGCGATGAATCGCTTTCACAGCCTTACCTGCAGGCACAGATTGAACCTTATATTTTGATGGGACCTTGGCTTTTTCATCTACCGGGAATGCACAAACCATTTCCATTTGTTTGGTTGCCTCATCCCATTTCGGATATAAACAGAATGCAGCGCCTGTAATTTGTACTTTCGCTTTATTAAGATCGGTTGCCAGTTGTCCGAATGCTTTGCCCATTTGCGCGCTCATTGCAGCTTCGTCTTCCGTGCTCATGGTTCCGCTGCTGATGCCTACATAGTGGATAGCCGGAGTTGAGATCTCGCTGATATCAACGGTGAACTTTGGCTTGCCCTCGGCACGGGTTTGTATGTTATTCAATCCGTAATCAAAAGCTTTTTCCATCTCACCTTTCATGAATAATCCAATCCAGCGCCCGATCGGGTTCATTCCAAAGTCAAGCGTAACGCTGAGCGTTGCCTTTGTGCTATCGCCTTTAGGCTCAACGGTATAGAAAGCTTTAGCTGGTTCGTAACCTGTAAACGCAAGATCTGTTGCGACTGATTTATTGGGTACGCTTTCCGTAATGGTAATGGTCCCTTCACCAACTTTGCTGTTTCCTTTCCAGGCGTACGAGGCTCCGGTTCCGACCGACTTTTCACCATACGTAATGTTCATGTCAGGATCGAGTGTATTCCAGTATTGCCAATCCTGCCATTTCCTGAGATCATTCATCTCATCAAAAACATTTTCCGCGGAAGCATTAATCACTTTGCTTCGGGAAATCTCCAGCTTACCGGGAAGCAGGAAGCCGATCAGGACTAACGCAACAATTAAGACGGCCAGCCCGATTAAGATTTTCTTCAACATAGGTTATTGGGTTTAGGAGTTTGAGCCTTCAAAAGCACCTTTTAACGGTACTACCAGCAATTTAGAAAAAATTATCCCTTTCAAACGATTGAAATATGTTCAGAAATCGTAAAATTTAACAAACAAAACCTTTAGCCATGAGCATTTTCAACGATCCAAAAAGAATCCCAGAGAATTACGGCATCCGGATAGCCGTTGGTGTTATTGCTTTTTTCCTGCTGATGAAGTTTGCCGGATTTTTTCATGTGGTTGAATTGCGCATGTTAAACCTGCTGATTCTGGTGGCCGGGATTTTCCTGGCGCTGAAGAAATTTAAAGACACACACCAGCATCACATCAACTATTTCAGAGCCCTGGTTGTGGGCGTTAGTACCGGAGCAATTGGTTCAATTTTGTTTGCTGTGTTCTTCTTTATCTACGTTTCATTTTTGGATCAGGGTTTTATGGTTTGGCTGCAGGAAAATGAGCCAATGGGCCGTTTCCTCAATCCGTACATCGTATCGTTTATCGTTGCACTGGAAGGGGTTTTCTCTGGCCTGCTGGTAACGTTCGTACTGATCAACTATCTGCAAACTGATGAGCCTACAGAAACAACCTAATTGGGTAAGGTGAGTGAGGGTACAGACCCTTGGAGCAAGATTTTAAAATCGGTTCCAACCCTGGATAAACAAATAATTACATGAGCCTGTTGCGGGTAAACCGTAACAGGTTTTTATTTTTAAGAAAATTCTGAATCATGCGGTACAAGCAAATCAACAAATCGTTATACATCAATAACCGGAAGCGTCTGACGGCCGAATTAAAACCTGGCTCACTTGCCGTGTTCAATTCAAACGACATTTTGCCGACCAATGCGGATGGCACCATGCGTTTTCGTCAAAATAATGATTTGTTTTACCTGACAGGAGTAGATCAGGAAGAGACTGTTCTCATGTTGTTTCCGGATCACCCCGATAAAAAATTCAGGGAAGTTTTGTTTTTACGTGAGACCAGCGACCTGATCGCAACCTGGGAAGGACATAAGCTTACCAAAGAGGAGGCTAAAGCCGTAAGTGGCGTTGAAACAATTCTTTGGGTAGCTGATTTTGGCAGGATATTTAATACCGCGCTTACTATGGGTGGTGCCGAATTCATCTACCTGAACACGAATGAGCACTATCGGGCAGAAATTGCAGTTGAAAGCCGTGACTCACGGTTTATAAGCTGGTGTAAGGAAAAATATCCGTTGCATAGATATGAACGCATCGCACCGATCATGTCGAAATTGCGGGCTATTAAATCGAAAGAAGAAATTGATCAGTTGCAGATTGCCTGCGATATTACGGAAAGCGCGTTTAGAAGAGTGCTGAAGTTTGTTAAACCCGGAGTTAAAGAGTATGAAATCGAAGCAGAATTTATCCATGAATTTTTGAGAAAAGGTTCAAGAGGTTTTGCCTATGAGCCAATTATTGCCAGCGGAGCCAACTCATGCGTGTTGCATTACATTGAAAATAGCAAAGCCTGCAAGGCAGGTGATGTATTGTTGCTGGATGTTGGTGCGGAGTACGGAAATTATAATGCCGACATGACGCGCACAATCCCGGTAAGCGGGAAGTTTACCAAGCGGCAGAAGGATGTATACAATGCCGTGCTTCGGATCAAACGGGCAGCGATAAAATTATTGAAACCTGGTGTTCAATATTTTGATTATCATAAGGAAGTTCAGAAGATTACCGAGAATGAGCTCATTAAGTTGAAGGTGATTGATAAAACAGATCTTAAAAACCAGAATCCTGCTAAGCCATTGTTCATGAAATATTTTATGCATGGAACCGGCCATCATTTAGGGCTCGATGTACACGATACCGGGAACATGTACAGTAAAATGCAGGTGGGTATGGTATGGACAGTTGAGCCGGGTATCTATATAAAAGAGGAAGGTTTGGGTATCCGCCTTGAAAATAATGTCGTGATCGAGAAAAACGGTGTGAAAGACCTGATGAAGACTATTCCGGTTGAAGCGGATGAGATTGAGGATTTAATGAATTAAATAAAATAATGAAGACGCTTTCCAAAATTTTATTAATATCATTTTTTGTATCAAATACAGCGATGGCTCAGGGTATTGTTAAAGATTACTTTGACACGTCCGGTAAAACAAAAGATGCCAGCAAAAGTATATACTACCGTATAGGTAAAAAAATGATTGTCAACCGAAAGGATGGCCTGGGCAGGGACACGATCCTTGTAGATACGGTATTCACCTATTACTCGAGCACGAATACGATCCGTACACGTAGCTTTTATAAAGAAGGTATACAGCAAGGACCTTACACCTTCTATCATGAAAACGGAAAGATTCAGGAAAAGGGATTCTATATGCAGAATGCCAGGATTGGGTACATAACCCAATGGTATGACAAGGGAACTGTGAAGCAAACCATGCAATATTTTTTTGTAGAGAACAGACCACTTGAGCAGCAGGACTCGTTTAAAATCATTAATTATTTTGACGAAGCTAATAATCAGTTAATCAAAAACGGTAACGGGTATTGCAAATGTTATTTCCGATGGGATGATCCACCTCTTGAGGAGGGAAAAGTTTCAAGTGGTTATAGAGATTCTATCTGGCAGATTACGTTTGCCGATACACTTGTTGCGTATGATGAATATGAGGCCGGTACTTTCATAAAAGGCGAATCGGTATACAAAGGCAGTCATATTAAGTATGATCAGAAATTTGTAATGCCTGAGTTTAAAGGTGGTATGCAGGGTATGCTGACCTTCCTAAAACAAACGATCAGGTATCCAAGTGAGGCTAAGCGAAATGGAACGCAAGGCAGAGTGTTTGTAAGATTTGTTATTGATGCGAATGGAAATGTTTCTGATCTGGAGATTGTTAAGGGTGTAAGTGATGCGCTGGATCGTGAATCAATACGAGTTGTTAAAGCGTCTAATAAAAAGTGGATACCTGCTAAATCAAGAGGCATTCCGGTTAAGTCAGCGTTTGTATTACCGGTTTACTTCAAACTCGAGTCATGAGCACACTAAATTCCGATAAAGCCCCTGAACCGGTTGGCGCTTACCCGCACGCAAGGCGTGTGGGTGATTTACTCTTTCTCAGTGGTGTTGGTCCGCGCAAGCGCGGCTCGAAAGAGATTCCGGGTGTAACATTAGATGCGCAAGGCAATATTGTTTCGTATGATATTGAACAGCAATGTCATTCTGTCTTTCAGAATGTGCGGTTTGTGCTGGAAGCTTCCGGATCGAAATGGGAAAACCTGGTAGATGTAACGGTGTTCCTCACGAACATGAAAAAGGATTTCCCGATCTTCAATAAAATTTACGCAGAATACTTTAAGGAAAATCAGCCGTGCCGCACCACGATTGAGATCAATGCGTTGCCAACACCCATAGCGATTGAGTTGAAATGTATTGCTACGATTTAATGCCCTCATTGTCCGGCTGGTCCGGCATGCCTTTGAGGTTGCAGAAAATGAGGATCGCGGCACGTGGCCTAAATAGTAGTATTAACTTAGCCTAAACCGCGAAACTTTCACCGCAGCCGCAGGTGCGCGATGCATTGGGGTTAATAAATTGAAATCCTTTTCCGTTCAGTCCATCCGAGAAATCGAGTACGGTGCCTAACAGGTAAAGCAGACTCTTTTTGTCCACAAGAATCTTAACACCTTTGTCT
>CAZHQP010000031.1:0-3181 GCA_964534735.1 uncultured Roseivirgaceae bacterium | reverse complement strand
GCCTAACAGGTAAAGCAGACTCTTTTTGTCCACAAGAATCTTAACACCTTTGTCTTCAAACACCTGGTCGGCCGGATTGATCTTGTCGTCAAAATCCAGATCATACATCAAGCCCGAGCACCCACCACCCTTAACGGAAACGCGAACGTTATGTGTGGATGGTGTGCGGCCTTCTTCTTTCAGGAGCTCGCCAATTTTATCTTTTGCTTTATCGGTTACGGTAATCATATTGATCAGGATATCGGATTCAACACAACACTAAAAACGGTAATGGTGTTCATGTCGCGGCCATAATATAATTTCTGCAATGCATCCATAATATTGCCGGCTTTAAAGTAGGAAGTGTGAAGTTCTTTGTCGCCTTTTGCCACCCACTGAATTGTGTAACTGTTTTCTTTTTCTTTATAGTTCTGTACATAACCCAGCATTTTACGAAGCGAATCAAGCTTATCCGTTCCGGTTTCGGAATGGAACAAAAATGCCTGTTTATGGCGGGGATTTACCGTAATCAAATCAAGCTTTACTTTGCCGTCAGCCGGGGAATATTCGAATACAAGGTCTGAGGTTCTTGTCCCCAGGTAATCCTTTATCTCCTGCTGGATTCGGGCCGCTTCTACGTGGATTTCGCTGCTTGTTTCGATCATTTTAATACAGATTCAAAGGTTGAAACTTTCATTACCAACAAAAAGTTTCTCAATTTCCCCACAAATTTAGCAATTATGGAAAAACTCGAGCATATCGGCATTGCAGTGAAAGATTTGAGCAAGGCAAATGCATTGTTTGAGAAGCTCCTGGGAACTGCGCACTACAAGATTGAGGAGGTTAAGTCCGAAGGTGTAAAAACATCATTCTTTATGCTTAATGGTGTTAAGATCGAATTGCTTGAAGCGAGTGCACCGGATTCGCCCATCGCTAAGTTTATTGAGAAGCGAGGTGAAGGAATTCACCACCTGGCTTTTGAAGTAAAGGATATTTATCAGGCGATTGCCGATTATAAACAACAGGGCTTTGAGCCGATCAATGCAGAGCCAAAAAAAGGTGCAGACAACAAAATGATTTGCTTCCTGCACCCAAAATCAACGGGTGGGGTTTTAATCGAGCTGTGCCAGGAAGTTTCGACAAGCTAAACCTGGCAACTCAAAACTTCGGTTTAGGAACGTTTTTTTGACCGAGGTTTATCGCGTTGTAATATTTTTGTTTTCGCCTGGCTTCACGGGTTTGGTAATACTCCTTCGAACACGATGATAAAATGATTATTGCCACAATTAAAACCGAAGTCAGCCTTCTCATAATCTTACAGGGTTTGTTGCTGGTATTTATACGGTTGGGTAACCAATAACTCTCTCAAATCGCGTCATAATCGTATTTTTGCTTGCCAAACCGCCAGCACTGTCGCTGAAGGGCTGGTTACAACGATAATTGGTATGAGTGAAAACAGGTCAGAAATAGGCAATTTGGGCGAATTCGGGTTGATAGACCGGATCAGTAAAAAATTCAATCTTCAAAATCCTACCTCTGTGAAAGGCATTGGGGATGATGCAGCAGTGATTGATGCAGGTGAAGACTACCTGCTTGTTTCTACCGATGTGCTTGCCGAAAATATTCATTTTGATCTGGCTTATATTCCATTGCAGCACTTAGGGTATAAGGCTGTGTCGGTGAATGTGTCTGACATTGCCGCGATGAATGGTAAGGCTGAGCAGATCGTTGTGAGTCTTGCCCTGAGTAACCGGTTTTCGATTGAGGCAGTTGATGCATTGTATGAGGGCATTCGTTCTGCATGCGAACATTATAACGTTGATCTGGTAGGCGGAGACACAACTTCATCCCGTTCGGGGTTAATGATCTCGATCACTGTATTAGGCCGCGTGAAAAAGGACAAAGTTGTTTATCGCGATGGTGCAAAGGTTAATGATATCATCTGTGTTACCGGTGATTTGGGTGCAGCCTTTATGGGATTGCAAATTCTCGAACGTGAGAAAGAAGTTTACCAGGCCGATCCTAACATGCAGCCGGCATTGGAAAAGTATGAATACCTGGTGAGTCGTCAGTTAAGATCGATTGCTCGTACCGATATTATTTTTGAGCTTGAGGAACTGGGTGTAAAGCCGACCTCCATGATTGATATTTCCGATGGGCTCGCCTCCGAGCTTTTCCACATCTGCAAAAGCTCGGGCGTTGGTGTTCGGGTTTATGAAGATAAAATTCCGGTGGATGAGCTTACGTTTAACACCGCTGCGATGGAATTTAAGATTGATCCGATCACTGCAGCACTAAATGGCGGAGAAGACTATGAGCTGCTCTTTACGATCAGCCAGCAGGATTTTGAGAAAGTTAAAAATCATGCTGACATTCATATGATCGGGTATGTACATGATAAAAAGAATGAGCTAACCCTGATTACGAAAGGCGGTAATGTGGTCCCGCTAAAAGCGCAGGGCTGGAATCATTTTCAGGAATGATGAATCGGCAGCTCAATCGTAAACTGACTGCCTTTTCCTTCGATACTTTCAACGTGAAGCTTGCCGTGATTTAACTGGACAAACTTACGGCACAGGATCAGGCCAATACCGGTTCCCTTTTCATCGTTTGTACCTTTGGTTAACGGAAGCTGATCTTCCGTGAAAAGCTTTTCAAGATAGGTTTTGCTCATCCCGATTCCTTCGTCTTCGACAACCACCTGCGCCATATTGCCTTTTACAGAGGCACTAACCTTCACACTTTTGCCCTGCGGAGTAAATTTTAATGCATTTGATACAACGTTCCGGAGAGTTACGTAAGTCATGTTTTCATCGGCATAAAGCTTAATGTCTTCACTCAATCCGATGCTAAAGCTAATTTTCTTTTTCTCAACGATAAGATGGTACAGGCTGCTGATTTTTTGAAGCATATCGTTAAGCGAGAATACCGTTGGCGTGTACGAAATATTTCCGGTTTGAGAGAGTGACCAGAATAATGTGTTGTCAATAAGATCAAGCGAACTGGTTACGGAGTTCCGGATGTTGGAAGCATGTTTTTTAATATCGTCCCGGCTAAGCTCATTATCGTCAATCAGAATTGATAAAAAACCTTTAAGTGTTGTTAACGGAGAACGGAGGTCGTGAGAAAGAATGGAGAAAATAAGATCTTTCTTTTGATTGAGGTTGGCAAGCTCTTCGCGCGATTTTTCGATTTCCTGGGT
>CAZHQP010000030.1:0-16375 GCA_964534735.1 uncultured Roseivirgaceae bacterium | reverse complement strand
CAGTTACTGCGTTTATTTTCTTAATTCTTTTTTTAGGAGTTGCTAATTCGTACGCACAAATACCAGACAGTCTCGATATCAAAATCGGGCAAATGATCCTGATCGGGTTTCCCGGAACAAAGGTTGATGATAAAGTGCTGGAAGAGATTCGCAGCGGAAAGGTTGGCTCGGTTATCATTTTTGAGAAAAATATTCCAGCTAAGAATTCATTTGCAGAGTTAAAAAAAATCACCTGGACGTATCAGCATGCAGCTTCTATACCGTTGTTTATTGCGATCGATCAGGAAGGCGGAAAAGTAAACCGCCTGAAAGAGAAATATGGTTTTCCAAAATCAGTTTCAGCAGCAAAACTTGGCAAATTCAGTTTGGATTCAGTGCAGTTTTATGCAGAAACAACAGCTGCAACCCTGGCCGGATTGGGCATCAATGTAAACTTTGCACCGGTAGTAGATCTTTCGAGCAACCCGGTTAACCCGATCATCGCTAAACCTGAGCGTGCCTTTTCACCGCAAGCTGATTCCGTTACATTGTTTGCACGCGAAGTGATTCGTCAGCATCGCAAACTCGGAATTGTGTCTGTACTTAAGCATTTCCCGGGACATGGAAGCTCGAAAGATGACACCCATCTGGGAATAGCCGATGTAACGAAAACCTGGAATGAAAGTGAGCTATTTCCGTATCGTTCGTTAATTGATTCCGGAGAAGTAGATGCCATCATGACTGCGCATATTGTAAACAAAAAGCTGGATGATTCCGGAAATCCGGGAACCTTATCAAAGAAGATAATTGATGAGCTTCTGCGGAAGGAACTGCATTATAACGGAGTTGTTTTTTCAGACGATATGCAGATGCATGCGATCACAAAGCATTATGGTCTTGAGGAAGCGATTAAGCTATCAATCAATGCAGGGGTGGATATCCTTACGTTTTCAAATAACATTCAGGGGAGTCAGGAACGGACGGTCGATAAAGTACACGAGATCATCCGCAAATTTGTGGAAGATGGAACAATCAGTAAGGAACGCATTGATCAGTCGTTTAAGCGGATCATGAATTTAAAACAACAACTGAATGGTGGAAGAACAGAATATTACAGAAACGCTTTGGCAGAAACGCAACGGAGACTTATTGCCATCAATGAACAAATAAGGTTGGCAACTAAATTGACGAACAGGCAAATGCTTGAAGCTCAGGAACAGGCCGAAGGAGCCAGGCAGGAGGCGGAGAAGAAAGGCAAAAAGAAAAAGCGCAAAAAGAATAAATAAACCTTATGGAAAATATTGCGAAGCTTAAGGATCAACTTAATCGGGCCCGTAAAACCGCACTTGTTCTTTCTACTGTCTGTGTTTTGTTATTGATGTTTGCAATTTTTAAACATGCCCAGGCGACAAACAGATTAGCGGAAGAGCAACATTTGCTTTTTGAAGCTGAACAGCAAAAGGTAATTCAACTGAAGCAGGAAGCAGACAGACAGCGTACGATTGCGAAAGAAGAACGACTTTCACATTAAAATAAAAACTCTGCCTTATGGGAACTAAGAAAATTCAAACAGAGGAGTTTGCCGAAAGACGACAATTGAAACGGGCACGACTTACAGCAATTGTTCTCGGGATCTCGAGCTTGCTTAGTATCTTACTTTTTGTTTTTGCACAGATCCAAACTATTGAAGCAAAAAAGAACTACCAACTGGTTCTCCATTTGCAAAAAGAACTTGAAGAGCAGAAGGCATTGGCTGAAAGAAACAGAGAGATAGCGATTCAAAATGAAAATATGGCTAAAACAAATGAGCTCAATGCTCAAAAGGCTTTGGAAGAGTGTCAGAAAAGAAAAAAGTAATTTGCCGTGCTGCCCTATAAAATTCTCTCCCCTTCATCAACACGAGTTCCCATTCTGCTAAGCATTCCGCATTGCGGAGTTGAGTTTCCGGAAGAAATTAAAAACGAATACAAATCCGATATGCGCCAGGCGCCAGATGATACCGACTGGTTTGTGCATCAGCTGTATGATTTTGCACCCGCGATGGGGATTACGATTATTCATGCCGTGTACAGCCGCTGGGTAATTGACTTAAACCGTGATCCGCAAAGCAAACCGTTGTATACCGATGGCCGGATCATAACACCGCTTTGCCCGGCAACGGATTTTTTCGGGACACCTATTTATAATGATGAAAGAAAAGAAGTAAGCTCAGCGGAAGTAAGCAGAAGAACAGAAAATTATTATCAGCCGTATCATAAAAAACTGAACGAGTTGCGGCTTGATTTGAAAAATGAATTCGGAAAAGTTTTATTATGGGAATGCCACTCTATTCGTCAGTTTGTGCCAACTATTAATAAAAACAAGTTTCCGGATTTAATCCTGGGCGATGCAGATGGAACGTCTGCATCATCAGAAATCAGTAAAACTGCACTTAGCACACTTAAAACCTTACGTTATGAAGTAAACCATAATCATCCGTTTAAAGGGGGCTACATTACACGACAGTTCTGCAATCCGAAAAATAACGAACATGCGCTGCAGCTTGAAATGAGCAAAGTCAACTACATGGATGATTCAGAAACCAACTATGACGAAACACGTGCAGGAGAGATGAGAAAGCTGTTGCAGAAAACTTTAAGTAATCTTTCAGCAACTTTGAGCCAATGAGCAAGACTGAAAATAAACGAGAATGGAGCAGAGAAAAGATTTCAGATAGTCTCTTAACTAATGCCAGAGCATTAAGAAAGAACATGACGCCCAGCGAAAAGTTGTTATGGGATTTTTTAAGAGGTCGAGGCCTTTCGAAGTACAAGTTCAGGAGACAACAACCTATGGAGGGCTTTATACTGGATTTTTATTGTGATAAAGCTAAGTTAGGTATTGAAGTTGACGGTGGGATACATTCGTTAAGAGAAATAAGTAAGTATGATTTACAGCGAACTGAATTTCTTAATGAATTTGGTATCGAATAATAAGGTTCTCAAATGAAGATGTTTTGAACGACACAGAGGAAGTTTTGAAAAAAATTAAAGAAAAAATAGATGAGCGTGTTATTCCCTCATCCCTCCCCCTCTCTCCGGGGAGAGGGGTGTCCAAAGGACGGGGTGAGGGAATAACCTATTTTCAATTTCAATCACTTTTTCAACAAGCTGGCTGGTTAACCCCAGCGTATGTAGGTGTTGATGATAAAGGCAATATCCAATATTTGTCTGATCAGGCTCCGAAAGAACCGGTCGCGATTGAATTTGTAAATGGCTTTGTGTTACCTGGATTTCAGAATGCACATTCACATGCATTTCAGTATGCCATGGCCGGATTGGCAGAGACTCACGCTGTCGGAACAGATGACGATTTCTGGACGTGGCGCGAAGAAATGTACAAGTGTGCTTTAACCGTTAATCCCGATCAGGCACAAGCTATTGCTGCTATGCTGTATGCAGAAATGGCACGGCATGGCTATACACATGTTGCAGAGTTTCATTATTTGCATCACGATAAAGATGGGAAACCGTATGCAAACCTTGCAGAAATGGGCCTGCGAATGGTGGAAGCCGCTAAGACAGCAGGAATAAAAATTACGCTCGTCCCGGTTTTTTATCAAAAGGGTGGTTTCGGACTTGATCCGCAACCCCGACAAAGAAGATTTATCTCAAAAACTGTCGAAGCCTATTTCCATTTGCTGGATGATTCAGCAGACGCAATCGCTGATCAATCACATGCTTCACTTGGCTTTAGTGTCCATTCGCTTCGTGCAGTTGAGTTAAAGGATATCATCACAACCTATACAAACGGACCAAAGCGCATTCCCTTTCACGTTCATGTATCTGAACAGAAAAAAGAAGTGCAGGATTGTCTGGCATATTCGGGCAAGCGGCCTATGCAATGGATGTTGGAAAACCTTCCGGTGAATGAGCGGTTTCATTTAGTTCACTCAACGCACCTGGATGATGATGAGGTTAAGAAGCTTGCTGCATCAAAAGCAAATGTTGTGCTGTGTCCGTCTACCGAAGGAAATCTCGGAGATGGTATTTTCAGAATGAAAGAATATGTAAAGCTTGGGGGCCACTGGACAATCGGTACGGATAGTCACATCGGGCTGAACCCGTTTGAAGAATTCCGGATGATAGACTACCGGCAACGACTGGTTACAAACCTGCGCAATACAATTGAAGGCAATGCCTCGCAGTATTTGCTCAACGAAGCCGTAATACAAGGCAGGAAAGCAGTGGGCAGATCAACACAAGATCACTTTGAATTAGGCCAGCCTTTTGATGCATTAGTGATTAATGCAGGAACGCACCTGCTTGCTGATACATCTGAAAAAAACAGACTTGCATCGATTATCTACACTTCCGATTCAAGCCGCAACCTCGGAACAATTGTAAATGGCAAATGGGTTGTAAAAAATCAACATCACATAAACGGCCACTCCATTAAAACAGCTTTTTCGAAAGCGATGAAGGAATTGAAGAACAGATAAAAAAAGCCTCAACAAAGAGGCTTTAAATTTTATTCTTTCCTGACCAGATTCTCTTCAAACAATTTAAGAATCCGTTTGTATTCATCTGTCCAGCTGCTGGGCTCAACAAATCCGTGATCTTCCATCGGGTAAGCGGCCAACTCCCAATTATCTTTCTCAAGCTCAATTAATCGTTGTGATAAGCGAACAACATCCTGGAAGTGAACATTCACATCCACCATTCCATGACAAATGAGCAAAGCACCCTTCAATCCTTCAGCATAATAAATGGGTGAGCTCTTTGCATATGCAATGCTGTCACCAACCGGTGTATTTAAAATGGCAGATGTGTAGCCGTGATTGTAATGCGCCCAATCAGTAACCGGCCGAAGTGCCGCACCGGCAGCAAACACATCGGGTGTTGTAAATAATCCCATCAGTGTTATAAATCCACCATACGATCCGCCATAAATGCCAATCCGTTTTGGATCAATGCCATGTTCTTTTACAAGCCAGGCAGCTCCATCGACATTATCCGTCAGATCCTTTCCGCCCATGAATTGATAAATGCCCGTTCGCCAGTCACGGCCATAACCTGAGCTTGCGCGATAGTCGAGATCAAGAACGGTATAGCCTTTATCGGCCAATAAATTATGGAACATGTATTCACGGAAATAGCTGCTCCACCATTTATGGGCGTTTTGTAAATAGCCCGCACCGTGTACAAAAACTACGGCAGCCCCGTTTGGCTTTGCAGGTTTGTACAAACGCGTGTAAACATCGGCACCATCGCGTGCTTTAAATGAAGTAACAACTGGATCGCGCCAGTTGTATGATTTAAACTCAGGTGTTAATGAGTTGGTGATTTGTTGCGGCTTCGCACCTGCCTTGTTCTCCATGATGTATAGTTCCCATGGCTTGTTTGTATACGAATACCGGAATGCAATCATTTTTTCATCCGGAGAAACTTCAACTTCATGTGCACCGGTCATGGTGGTGATGCGCTCGGTTTTTCCACCGGCTACCGATAGCTTGTAAAAATGCTTTTCACCCGGATGTGCTTCGTTGGTAATGATGTAGAAAGATTTTTTATCGCGACTCAGCTCGGCTTGCTGAACTTCGTATTTGCCGGAAGTAAGTGCCTTCTTGTTCTTTGCAGAAACATCGTAAGAATACAAATGTGAATAGCCTGTTTCTTCGGACACAAACCACAAGGTTGTGTTAGTGATCCAACCCAAACTGAATCCTCCCGGTCCGCCAACCCAGGCATCATCATGCTGCCGGTTAACAAGGGTTAGCTGTTGCGTAGCCACGTCAAGTAATGCAATCCAGCGGTCTTTGTTATCGGCAGCCCATATTTGTACGGCAGCGTATTTCCCATCGCCCGACCAAACCGGACTGGAGATGGAAACTGAACGTTGTTGAGGCTTTTTGTCTTTGCTTTCCTTCTTGTCTTTTTTCAGATAGCTTTTAGCGAACTCAGGAATATCGGTAATTCCCGGAATGCTGTCTGGTTTTATCTGCAATACCGTATCGCGCTTAATGTCATAAACAAAAAGTTCAGAAGAGCCCATCGGGGCGCCAACTTTTGTGCGCGCCTGAATGTCTTCTGTAAAGCCCGAAGCAGTAACATAGTTCGGAACGATTGTATTTTTAGGAGTCGCACTTTTTGATAATCTGAAAACGACAAAATTGCCATCGGGTGTAAGGCGAGGCTGATCAACAGATTTATCATCGATATAAATTTCTTTCGGCCGTTTCGGCTGTTCGGCCTTCTGAATTTTGCGTGTTGTGCTCTGCCGGTCGTTACGTTCTTTAACAATCTGCAAATAGGCGAGCTGATCCTGCTTTAACCACTTCTCCTGATCATTTAATACAGGCGTTGAGCTTTTCTTTCCTTTGCGGAAATCAGTAAGCTGGATAACATTACCGGTTGCGAGTTCACGGGAATACAAGTTCTGGTCAAACGCGTAAATGATTTTTTTTTCATCACCTGAAAACTGCGCATTACTTTCACGCCCTACTGTGTTGGTGAGCTGTGCTGTCTTTCCGGAAGGCACATCCAATAAAAAGATGTCTCCGTTTTTTTCATAGATCATCTTTGTAAATACCTTGTTGTATACTCCGAAGAAGGATGGCAATGCGAGCCTTTCCTGTTTGGATACCTTTTGCGGAGTGTGGTTCTGGAGCGTGATCTTATATAGAGAATCGGCATCTGCCTTATCCGGGTTCCAGTTGAAATAAACCGTTTTGCTATCAGTCGACCAGTTAATACCCGTGGGTGCAGTACCAATCCATTTAGGGTCGCGCATTATTTTTTGGACGGTTAATTCACCCAATGTTTGAGCCTGCGAGCCACACACAATCAGAAAAAGGGCAGCACAAAAAAAGATTTGACGCATAAAGACTTTAAATTTTGATCAAGATAATGAAGATTTGTACCGCACCAGTTAACTTTTACACGAACTGAATTATGGTAAGAGCACTTGAACGAACTGACAATCCTGCAATCCGAAACATCATACGAACGGTGATGCCCGAGTTTGGAGCCAGCGGGCAGGGCTTCGCCATACACGATGCGGAGGTAGAAGATATGGTTTCATCATATACCCGTAAAGGGTATGCATATTTTGTATATGAAGAAGATGGTAAAATAATCGGTGGCGGAGGAATCGGGCCGCTGCAAGGCGGAGATGCAACAACCTGTGAGCTTAAGAAAATGTATTTTCTTCAGGATGGACGGGGCAAAGGACTCGGGCAGCAGGTATTAAGCTACTGCCTGGATGCTGCGAAAGAGCTTGGTTATAAAACATGTTATCTGGAAACGTTCAACACGATGCATCAGGCAATGAAGCTGTATGAACGTAATGGATTTAAAAAGATAAACGGTCCATGCGGAAGCACCGGACACTTTGCGTGCGATATATTTTACGAGAAGAAACTGTAATAACCGGCATCGGAATCAGCACTTGCTCAATCGAATTAAATTTTACAGCTTTAGAAGCTGATAACAGCACTACCTAATCTACTAACCTATGGCCGGAGGATTTATACCGTCAAGCTCACCGCTTGATACAAATTCAGGAGACAACAAGAACTATACATTTGCCTTATCGGTCCTAACCTCACTCTTTTTTATGTGGGGATTTATGACGTCCCTGAATGATATCTTGATTCCTCACCTTCGGGGAGTGTTTACATTAAATTATGCACAAGCTATGCTTGTCAACACGTGTTTCTTTGCAGCATATTTTATTATGTCGTTGCCGTGGGGATTGGTAGTTGACAAAATCGGCTATAAGTGGGGAATCGTTTTAGGGTTAGCTGTTGCCGGCCTTGGTTGTTTAACATTTTATCCGGCAGCAGGAGAACGTTCCTACGGATTGTTTCTTTTAGCACTCTTTATTCTTGCCTCTGGCATAACGCTTCTTCAGGTCGCAGCGAATCCATATGTAACTATTTTGGGTAAGCCCCAGACCGCTTCAAGCAGATTAAATTTAACGCAGGCTTTCAACTCAGTTGGAACAACCATTGCCCCGATTTTTGGGACGGTGTTAATTCTCTCCGTTGCCATTACGGCTTCCGAAGCAATTAGTAACATGTCAGCAGAAGAGCTATCAGCGTATCATGTAACCCAAGCTTCAGCTGTTCAGCTGCCCTATATTATTTTAGGGGGTTTATTTTTTGTGATCGCGGGGGTATTTGCATTGATTAAGCTGCCGACTATTACAGCACCAACTTTTGCCGACAGTTCAGCGGCCGAAAGTGAAAGAACCTCAGCCTGGCAACACAAGCACCTGGTGCTTGGGGCAATTGGTATCTTCGTTTATGTCGGTGCGGAAGTTTCTATCGGAAGTTTTCTGGTTAATTTCTTTGCAGAGAAAGATATCGCGGGCTTAACAGAAGTCCAGGCGGGGTACTATGTTCCGTTTTATTGGGGCGGTGCAATGATCGGCCGATTTGCAGGAGCAGCAATTTTACAAAGGCTGAATGCCGGAAAGGTTTTAGCAACCGCTGCAATAATAACCAGCTTACTGGTCGTTGCCACGATGCTTTCCAGCGGCCCGATTGCCATGTGGCTTATCCTTTCGGTTGGATTATTTAACTCCATCATGTTCCCGTGTATTTTTTCATTGGGTGTTGCTGGTCTTGGAAAACATACCGGGCAAGCGTCAGGAATTTTGTGTATGGCCATTGTAGGAGGTGCAGTAATTCCTTACATCCAGGGATTGCTGGCGGATAACATCGGTATACAACATGCCTTTTTCATCCCGGTTCTCTGCTACCTGTACATCGTGTACTACGGAATGAAAGGGCACAAGATCGTTAAAGCATAAGCTATTCAAGCTGACTTAACCGATATGAACGATCCCAGTTAAAGATGGAGCCAACAATCAACCGGATGCTCATATAATTTCCATTGAGTTCGGTTCCGCCTGTATTGCGATGATCTACCCAATGGTAACGTGTCTGCAAGCCAATGTAACCCGTGTTGCCGAATGAGTACTTAAATGCCAAACCGGCATTCGCATCGTAGCTCGGAAGAATTTTGGAATCTTCATCATCGTCATTGCCAGCGGGCACAGCGGTTATACCGTTGTAACCAAAGCCCGGAGAAATACCCGCTCTGAATTTTTTTGCCTGGATAAAATCAAAGGTGTACTCAAGGCCGAAATAGAAGCTGGTCCATTTATCATCCTGCATTAAGTCACCTTTGTATATAAACTCATATTCATTTTGGGAACGCCCCATGCGTACGTCCATAACAAGGTCGAAGCTGTGCCTGAATTTTCTAACACCACCCATTAAGCCAATGGTTGCGTGCGGTCCGAACACATCAAGCTTTCCAAAAGGCTGATAATACCCCAGGAAAGCCGCCCAATGAAATTCAGGCATTTCAAGTGTTTCTTTTAAGCGTTGATCATAAATCTTTCTAAGCTTGCTTTCGGAAGCAGGTGTATTTTTTAGCTGTGTAAAACTGGCTGAGTCAGATGTATAAAAGTCTTTTAACAAAGTCTCATCTACAGAATATGTTTGCTCAATGCTATTACCGATAGCAGCAATTTCGGTATTAACCTGTTTTAGTGCCTGAATATAATCACTTCGGGAATTGTCCCTATGGATATAGTAATCATTATAATATGCCCGGGGTTTGTAGGCAAGCATATAATTTAGCGTTTGATTCGAAACAGATTCCGGATCAAAGTTGGCCGTCTTGATATCGAGCAACAGGCGCAATCGGTATATGTGCTCAGTCTCACTGCATTTACTTTCCCAGTAGTCAAGGAAGCTGTAGAGGCTGTCAAGCTGATTGTGTGTGTAAAGCTTGTGGATCATGTCTGCTGCATTGTAGGTTACATCCTGGCAGTTGACATACCGGTTTTTGATCATCACATCGTCAAAGCTTTGACTCTGAGCAAAAGTGAATGAACCGATCAGGACAAAAAGGAGGATAGAAATCCGTTTCATAAACACAGGGGTTGTGGAGATAACGTTAAAATAACAAAAACTATACCCAACAGCTGCAGTTTAACTTTCGGATCAGGCTACAAGCGTTTTCGATATGAGCTTTAGGGTATAATCTGCGAGGCCCATCTGATTAATTTTGAGTCATTCTTTTTAAATTACAAACAATTGCTGTCCATTGAAATGGATAGAGTTGAAATTGTAACGATTGCTCACCCCATGAGAATTTCGATATTAGGATTTTTACTCTGCCTGATTGGCCATTCTGTTTTTGCCCAAATAATATTTGAGAAGGGTTATTTTATAACGAAAGCGGGCACGAGAACGGAGTGTCTTATCAAAAACCAGGATTGGAGGAATAACCCAACTGAGTTTCAATATCGTATGGAGGATTCAGAAACCCAAACCATGCAGGTTTTAGCGATTCGCGAATTTGGAGTTTACAATCAATCCAAGTATAAAACAGTTAGCGTAAATATTGACCGGTCTGTTTTTAAGTTTGATGAAATTTCTGGTAAAAACCCTGTCTTTAGAAGAGAAACACTTGCGTTAAAAGTTTTAGTAGAAGGTACTGCAAGCTTATACTACTATGAGAGCGATGCGCTTACACGTTTTTTCTTTGCAGTGAATGATACACTAGCTGAGCAGCTTGTATACAAAGAATACCTTGTTAACGCAAGCGAAATCGCAAAGAACGAGCAGTTCAAGCAACAGCTTTGGACGCGGGTTAATTGCGGCAATGTTCAGGAGGCAACTGTTAAAAGACTTCGCTATGACAAGAAGATGCTCACAGATTATTTCAAGAAATTTAATCAGTGCTCAGGCGATAGGGAAACTGTACAAAAGGCGAAGCGAGCTAAAAGTGTTTTTATCAAATTGACTCCAGGTGTCGGGTTATCAACATTAACGATTACGAATTCGTATGATCCTCCGTTTAACAATGAATTTGGTAACAAAATAACGTATCACGCAGGTGTTGAAATGGAATTTATATTACCCTTCAATAAAAGCAAATGGAGTCTTTTACTTGAGCCATCCTACAATACATTTAGCGGAAGCGAAAGTAAGACGGGGTGGTGGGAAAACGAAACTAAGAACAACACATTTGAAATTGCACTGGGTGCAAGACATTACTTCTTTCTCGGTCAGGATTCAAAAATATTTCTGGATGGTATGTTTATATGCTATGTGCCTACGAAAGAGACTATTCAGTATGTGAATTTGCAATCCGTGACTAACTTTGGCGGAGCAGCGGGCGCAGGCTATGCCTACAAGCGTGTCAGCATGGAGCTGCGATACTATATAAATCATGAAACGCTAGCCAACTATGGTTTGTGGAGCGGTAAGCAAGTGAAAACGATAATGGTGCTGGGATACAGGATTTTTTAGTCTGTATAAGGTAATCCTTTTATCGATTTAACGTAAAAAATTTGCATTCCACACTCGTTTCTGCCTATTATTTTTAAATTGCATATCTGTTTATTGTGCTGCCATGAACGTTTACCTCATCGAAGACGATGAAATTTATGCTGAGTTTATTTTGCGTTCTCTGAGCAAGAACCCAAAATATAAGATCAAAGCCTTTAAATCGGCTGAGGATTGCCTGGATAACGGGGCAGGCGTGGCGGACGCGTACATCGTTGACTATAACCTTCCGGGGAAATCTGGCATTGAGTTTTATGAAGCTATTAAAGGCAAGCTGAAGGAAAACAATAAGCTGATCATGATGAGCGCCATTGATGATGGAAACATGGTACTGAGCTTCATCAAGCGAGGTGTGCGGGATTACGTGATTAAAGACAACACCATCATCGATTCATTAACGGCTATCCTGGAAGGAAAAGAAGACGAATATTACTTGTTCGATTGACGCACCGCCAACGGGAGCACAATTGTAAAGATGCTTCCGGAATCTCCCTTTGATTTGTATGAAATTGTTCCGCCAATCCGCACAGCCATTTCGTGAGCAATATATAACCCCAATCCGGTTGAGCTTTCGTTTCCGGTAGGCTGAGCTTTGTATTTTTTAAACTTGGTAAAGAGCGTTGCTTGTTCTTCAGGAGTAAAGCCGCCAATCTCATCTTCGATTTCAATAGTAATCGAATCATTTGGATTTTTAAACGTTCTGAGAAAAACCTTCTTACCGGATTTTGAAAACTTCAATGCGTTCGATAACAGGTTGCTCACAACCCTGTCAAGGCATTGTTTATCTGTAGCAATTAAAAGATTATCGGTATGTTGAATGGATAATGATATTCCTTTCTTATCCGCGGTAGTTTGAAACTCATGCGCAAGCTTGTTTACAAACTCCGAAACGTTAATCTTGTCAGTCATGATATCAATGCTTCTGAACTCAAGATTCCGATAATCAACCAGGTTGCGCATCATGGCCAGTCCATCGGCAATTACCAGGCGCATCTTTTCCAGGTAATCCTTTTGGAAATCAGTTAGCGTTTCCTGATCCATCAACAGCAATTCGGCTAATGCAAATGCCCGGTTAAGCGGAGAACGCAAATCATGAGAGACGAGACTGATGAGCTGCTGCTTTTCGCGATTGAGTTCTTCAATCTGCTTATTAAGCGAATCGATTTCTGAGGATTTTTTGGGCGTATCGCTCATTCAGTTGACTAATTGTGATATAAATTAATCAAAATCTGAAATTCACATCGCTTTCGTAATCTACAGGCACCCTAACCGGGACACCTTTGTACGTTATACTGATGGTTCCTTTGTACCGTATTTTCATCTTTTTGCCGCCCAGCATCCCGAATAAGGTATCCATAAATCCGAGCTCTTTAATATTGAGTTTTACTTCAAGTGGCACAATAAATTCAGCTTCGGAAGGAATGCGTAAAGAAGGTTCTTGATCTACCCGGGCAGCTTTTGTTCCATTTATGTATACATCAACATTGATCTTGCGCAGCTTCATACGCTGCTTATTGGGATTATATAAAACGGCTTTGCCCTTTAGCAGCGGCTCTGTGTTTGCATCAACAATCACATCTTTCACATACCGGAACTCAATTTTTTCTTTCGGCCCGCATGAAGTGAGAATGAGCGCACAGCCGAACAATACGATCAGTAAAAGATTAACTTTTTTCATTTCAGTAAGTATAAGACAATCTATTTATAAATTTGTTACATGAATCCGGTATTTGATGCGATTGCTGACGGATTGGCCGAACACGGATATGCTGTGGCAGATCAATTTTTGAGCCAACCTGAGGTGGAAGAAATTCTTGAATCAGGAGATTTTAAATCGTCTGTAGATTTTAAGAAAGCAGGCATCGGCAATAAACAGTCACTACAGATCCAGGAATCCATCCGGGGAGATTATATTAAATGGCTTGATCAGACAAATTCATCACCGGCTGTTCAGCTATACCTGGCGCGGTTACGCGAACTTGTTCAATTCCTGAATCAGGCATTGTTCTTAAGTCTGAAAGATGTGGAAGTTCATATGACGGTTTATCCGGCAGGATCATTCTATAAACGCCACCTCGACCAGTTTAAGAAAGATGATCACCGAAAGCTTTCTGTTATTTTATACCTGAATGTTGATTGGAAAGAGGAGCATGGCGGCCAATTGCGCATGTATTTGCCCGATCACACAAAAGATCTTTTACCCATATCCGGAAGATTGGTAATTTTCCGCAGTGATGAAATTGAGCACGAAGTAGTGCCTGCTACACGTGAACGGCTTAGCATAACAGGCTGGGCACTTGACCGGTTAGCTGATTTGAAGCACATTTAATTAAAAGAAAGCATTGTGAAGAAGTATTTTTTAAAGCTCTACAACTATAATTATTGGTCGAATCAACGGGTGTTGAGTGCGATTCAAAAACAAAACGTAACCGATTCCAAAGTTTTGCAGCTGATGGGCCATGTACTGGCTGCACAATATTTATGGCTGCACCGGATTAAAGGATTGCCTGCTCCGGATGTGAAGCTTTGGGGTGAATATTCTTTACAGAAGCTTTTGCAAATGGCAGAAGATGTCGGCAGGCAGTGGATTGAATTTGTTGAAAGCACAGATAATTTTGACCGTGAGCTTACGTATAAAAATTATACCAACGATCCGTATACGAATAATGTGGAGAATATCATGATCCATTTGGTAAATCATTCATCGTATCACCGCGGTCAGGTAGCCATGTTGCTGCGCCAGAAAGAGTATGAACCGATCAACACAGACTTTATTACGTACGACCGGGTAATCACCGGGCAGTGGAAAGATTAAAAATCCTCCTTTTGACGGGATACCACAACACAATGAATAACTGATCTTCAACAAAAAGAAAGAACATGAAAAAACTATTCACACTTCTTGCCGGTGTATTGTTTGCAACTTTTGCATTTGCACAAACATCAGACGGTATTACCATCTGCCATACTCCGGCCATTGAGAAATTTGCCCTCTTTGCTTCAAATAAAGAATTCAACATGGAGCATCCAAAGCCCAGAGTGTACACGCACCACAGCACCGAAGGCGGAACGATGATCACATTTAAATGCCCCGATGGAACTTCGGCCAACGGCTATCTGATCAAAGCCAAAACACAAACCGATAACTGGATTTTTGTTTTCCAGGAATGGTGGGGCTTGAATGATAACATCAAACGTCAGTCTGAAAAGCTTTACAAAGATCTTGGCAATGTAAATGTAATCGCGTTGGATATGTACGATGGTAAAGTTACCGCTGCCCGCGAAGAAGCATCTAAACTGATGACGGAATTCAAGTTTGAACGGGGGGCTCAGATCATCGGAGGTGCACAAACCTACGCGGGTCCGAAGGCAAAGATCGGAACAATCGGCTGGTGCTTTGGCGGAAGCGTGTCCATACAAGCTACCCTTTTATTAGGCAAACAGGCTGCTGCATGCGTGATTTTTTATGGAATGCCGGAAACCGATGTTGAAAAATTAAAAACACTCAATACCGATGTGCTGGGAGTTTTTGCAACAAAAGACCGTTACATTACCACCGAAGTTGTAAACAAATTTGCTGAAAGCATGAAGGCTGCAGGGAAGAGTCTGACCGTGAAGAATTATGATGCCGATCATGGCTTTGCTAATCCGAGCAATCCGATTTACGATCAAGCGGCAGATGTAGATGCGTGGAAGAATACACTGGATTTCTTTAAAGCGAGATTGAAATAAAATAACGAAGTACGAATGTGGAATGACGGATATTCGCAATTCGTCATTCTGCACTCTTTATTTTGATCATTCTTCCCAAACAACTTTTCCTTCCAACGCAAACCAGGCCGGGTATTTCGGCAGGTGAATTTTCTCGACTTCGTTGCGTTTTATTTTCATGGAAGGTGTCATTAGTCCGTTCTCAATTGTCCAGTCGCCCTTCATGATCACAGCCTTCTCAATCATTTCATACGATTCAAGTGTCGGATTAATCTCGGCAAGCGTTTGACTAATACTCCTGATCAACTCTTCTTTCGGCTTTCTTTTCCCGGATACTGACGGAACAACCAATGCCATTGGCTGCGGAACACCCATTCCAACAACACAGACCTGTTCGATATCCGTGTTCAGCATCAGCCTCATTTCGATAGGAGCGGGAGCGATATATTTTCCCTTATCCGTTTTGAACTGATCTTTTGTTCTTCCGGTAATCGTTAAAAATCCATCGCTGGAAACTTCTCCCTGGTCACCGGTTCGTAAATAGCCCTCTTCATCAAACAGTTGTTTCGAAAGCTCCGGCTCTTTATAATATCCGATTGTATTGCCTTTGCTTTTAAGCCTGATCTCGCCATCGTCAGCGATCTTAACTTTTAATCCCTGCAAAGGCTTGCCTACCGTTCCATGCCGATTATCATTTGGTCTGTTAAAGTGTGCATAGACACAATCTTCCGTCATTCCGTAAGCTTGCATAATGTTAATGCCAAGCTTCTCAAACCATTTAACGAGCTCAGCTGATATGGGTGCAGCTCCACTCACGATAATCTCGGCTTTGGAAACACCAAGTTTCTTTTTAATACTCTTCTTAACAATTGAGCTGATAATGGGAATTGACAATAGGGTATTTAGCTTTTTCTCCGGCATTTTTTCAAGAATCTTCTCCTTGAATTTTCCCCAGATGCGCGGGACCGCAAAAAAAGTTGACGGCTGTGTATCCATCAGGTTTTTAGGAAACAACTCCAGAGACTCGGCAAAAGATAAACTTCCGCCATCATAGATCGCAATCATTTCAATGCCCATGCGCTCGGCAATATGTGACATGGGGAGATACGAGAATAAGTTTGGATGCTTGCTCAGCTTAAGCTCGGTAGTTGCCTGTGTTACGGTTGAATCAAAAGCTTCTACCGTATGCATTACTCCTTTTGGCTTACCGGTTGTACCGGAAGTATAGATAATCGTTAGCAGGTCACTGCTTTGCCAGTTGAACGTTTGTTGAATAGGTTCGTATTTTTTTACCCATTCTTCCCATGTGTTGGTTTCATGAATATCATATAAAGA
>CAZHQP010000029.1:1032-16424 GCA_964534735.1 uncultured Roseivirgaceae bacterium | reverse complement strand
GATCAGTCAGCACATTACTAAAAAAGTTGCCGACAAGCTGAACGACATGTTCAAAAAAGACCGCACGGATTTTGAGAAGAAGTGGGACGATGTAAACCTGTTTGTGAAATATGGCATCATCAGCGATGAGAAGTTCTATGACCGCGCTAAAGATTTCTCGTTGTTCAAGAACACAGATGGAAAATACTTTACAACTGAAGAGTACAAAGAGAAAGTAAGCCCCGCGCAAACCGATAAAGAAGGTAACGTTATTTATCTTTATTCATCTGATACCGGCAAGCAGGACAGCTTTATCCAGGCTGCAAAAAATAAAGCCTATGATGTATTGGTGTTAAACGGCCCGCTAGACAATCATTATATCAATACACTCGAGCAAAAGCTTGAAAAAGTTCAGATCAAACGTGTCGACAGTGATACAGCCGATAAGCTGATCGATAAAGATGAAAAAATTGAAAGTGTTTTAAGTGATTCTGAAAAAGAACAGGTAAAAGGTGTTTTCGAGAAAGCGATCAACAACAAGAACATGAACGTTACCGTTGAGTCGCTTGCGCCTGATGAGCTGCCGGTGATTATTACCATGAGTGAGTTCATGCGCAGAATGAAAGACATGGCCAAGATGGGCGGTGGCGGTTACGCCTTTATGGGTGCCATGCCCGATCAGTATGCAGTTGCAATCAACGGAAATCACGGTATTGTTCAGAAAATTCTGAAGGCCGAAAGCGAAGAACAAAAAACCACGCTGGCCAAACAGGCTTTTGATTTGGGATTGCTTTCGCAGAATATGCTGACGGGTTCAGATTTAACAAACTTCATCAAGCGCAGCATAACGCTGGTTGGCTAACCTGAAAAATATTTTCTCTGTATCTTCGTTACTGTAGTATGTCACGGTATCTTCTCATAGCGTTCTTTCTGCTGGGCTCAATTCCCCTGTTTGCACAGGAAACTGAGCCGGAAGATCAGCGCTTTACAGTTGATACACCTGTGAATCTCGATTTCCTGAAAGAGGAAAAAGTTGATGAGGCCCCGAAAAAGAAACGGGTTAAGAAGAAGGTCTTCTATGGCATTAAAACAAAAAAAAGGCTTTACCCGCAAAGGAACCGGAAACCGGGTTTCGTACGAGTTGTTTTATTATCTGAAGAAATCAGAGCTTCCTAAAACATTCGTGCGTGATGTATACTACTACGATTACGCGCGAAGAGAGATTATTCGTACCAGCAAGTTCGATCCGAAGAAAGGTGTGCTGCTTCATGGTCCGTATAAACGCATTATGAACCAGGTTGTCCTTGAATCCGGTATCTATTATAAAGGTACCAAGCATGGCCGCTGGATGACATATAAGCAGGACAGTACGTTAACTGACAAAGCTATGTACTTCCGTGGCTGGCCGAAAGAATCACAGGTTACGTACTACGATCCGATGGAACGTAAAAAAGTAAAAGAGCTTACACCCATTGAGTTTGGCGAGAAGGAAGGGTTTTACTACATGTTCCACGAAAACGGGATCATTGCCGTAACAGGAGAATATAAGTGGAACAGAAAAGTCGGAAGCTGGATTGAATATTATCCATCCGGCAAGCGAAAGAAACTCGTTACCTATTCAAAAGATCCGTTCGATAAAGAATCGCTTCCGTATGTAAAAACCGAATGGAACGATAAAGGCAAAGAGGTTTATCGAAATAATAAGATGGTGAAGTAATTCAAGATTTGAAGGTCCAGATTCAGTTTACTCGTCCAATTAAAATCTTGAATCTGAAATTTTGAATTCAGTAGAACGCATCTTCAAAGTGAACAATCTCCGGGTTGCCTCCTGTTTTCACTGAAACAATATCAAACCTGATATTTCCTTCATATTTATTTTCAAATGTGTATTGTTCAGCGGCTCGAATAACAAGTGCTGCTTTACGTGAATCAACAAATGCTTCCGGATTTCCATAAAACGAATAGCTCCTCGTTTTTACCTCTACAAAAACGATAAAGCTTCCTTTCTTTATAATCAAATCAATTTCCGCATGTTTGTGCCGGTAATTCCGGACAAGAATTTCATATCCTTTTTCCTGAAAGAAATCGGCAGCCTGCTGTTCCCCTTCCTTGCCGGTTTTAGTCTTGTCGTTCATTTCTCCAAGCTAACATCGTACTATCAAAAATTGTAAATTGCACACATGTCTGTTACAAAAAAGTCAATAGAGACCTTTACCCGCCAGCTTGGCGATGCATTAAAGATTGGTCAATCGCTCGATTTAATGCGTCCGGGAAGCGATATCCGGAACGTAGTAATTGCCGGAATGGGTGGCTCGGGTATCAGCGCCAACCTGGTTGAGTCGCTAACGTGGGGCCGGATCCCGATTCCGATAACGGTTTGTAAAAGCTACACAATCCCGCAGTTTGTGAGTCCGCATACGCTGTTCATCGCCAGCTCATACAGCGGTAATACGGAAGAGACAATCGCTGCGTTAAATAAAGCTTTGTTAAAAAGAGCGCATTGCATTGTTATTGCATCGGGTGGAAAGATTCTGGACATCGCGCGTGAATACAATTTGTTTTACATCCAGTTACCGTTAGGCTGGTCGAGCCCGCGCGCTATGCTTGGGTATAACATGATTTCCTTGCTGTCATTGCTTTACCATACTAATCTGATTGGAGCAGCTTTTATCAAGGAGACTGAAAATGCAATGGAATATCTTGATCGGAGCGAAAAAGCAATCCAGACAGAAGCTGAGATCATTGCCCGAAAACTAAAAGGTAAGCTGCCCGTCATCTATTGCGACCAGCGTTTACAGGCGATGGCAACTCGGTTCCAGCAACAGCTGAATGAGAACTCCAAGCAGCTCGCACACGTGAATACCTTTCCGGAGATGAATCACAATGAATTAACAGGCTGGAGATTTCCGGAGAACCTTTTACCGATGCTTCAGGTTATTTACCTGTATTCCGATCATGATCATGAACGCGTGGAGAAGCGCATGGATATCTGCCGGGATATTTTTGAAAAGAAATCAAACAGCATTATTGATATTGTAGGCGAAGGCGCCTCGCTGTTGGAACAATACTATTATCTCATCCACTTAACAGATTGGATTTCATTTTATCTCGCGAAAGAAAATGGTGTGGATGCCGACCCGATCGAAACGGTAGACTATCTCAAGGCTGAGCTGGAAAAAAACAGGTGAACGCTGTAATCAATCATCAGACAAAATTTATTGACCTCGGGCTGGTTGAATATCAGCAGGCCTGGGATTACCAGACCAGTCTTTTCAATTCTATTCTTGAAGTAAAATCTCAAAACAGGGTTTCGGCAGAAAGCGAGCAACATACCACCAACAACTATCTTCTTTTCTGCGAACATCCTCATGTATACACACTCGGTAAAAGCGGCAATGAAGAAAACCTCTTGATTAAAAAAGAAGAGCTTTCAGCCATTGGCGCAACCTACCATCACATTAATCGCGGAGGCGATATTACCTATCACGGTCCGGGGCAATTAGTCGGTTACCCGATCCTGGATCTCGAAAACTTCTTTACGGATATTCATCAATACATGCGCCTGCTGGAAGAAGCTGTAATTCAAACGCTGCAAGAATTTGAAATAAAGTCTGGTCGCATTAAGGGATTAACCGGAGTTTGGCTGGATGTTGATGATCCGGGAAAAGCGCGAAAGATTTGCGCAATGGGGGTAAAAACCAGCCGCTGGGTAACACTTCATGGTTTTGCGCTGAATGTGAATACCGATCTTACCTATTTTGATAAGATGATCCCGTGCGGTATTAATGATAAAGCTGTAACCTCTATGCAGAAAGAACTTGATTCAGTTGTTGGTATGGATAAAGTAAAGGGCATCCTGAGAGAAAAGCTTGCGGAGCTTTTTAAGATGCAACTATCCTAAAATATATCCTCGCCTGATCAGATCTTCCGGGTCGTTGATTACATAGGTCTTCCCGTTCAGTAACAAATACAGATCATCCGCAATAGCAATTATCTGCTTATACAAATGATCGGTGACGATGAGTCCCTTGTTTTTCTTCTCTTCGTGCATGCAGGCTACGAGCCGCTCCGTCATAACCGGAGACAATCCTGTAAAGGGTTCATCAAAAAAACAAAAGCGAGCAGGTGAAAACAGAACCAGTAAATTTTCAAGCAGACGAACCGTTCCGCCTGACATCTCAAATTTCTTTTTGTTCAGGTTATCCGGTATCTCCGGGAAATCCGGCACAAACCGGTCCGGATGAATTTTGTAAAGTTTTAAGACTTCGTGCACCGTCAGGTAAGAAGGAAGAAAGCTGTCCTGCGGCAGATATAGAATTGTTTGATTTGAAAAGGCTGGCGGATTAATGTACGTCCCATCGATGCGCACAGAAATCACATCTGAACGCAGTGATCCGAACGCAATTCTTAATAAAGGTACTTTTTCCTGAGCCATTCCTTCCCAACAAGCCGGTGATCCTGTTTGTTTCGGTTTTCATATAAATTCCCGTGAGCAGATACTCTTCCGTGTATTTAAATTGGATACCGTCAAACTCCAGGATCATATCAATAAGATTGTAATGCCTGTCAATAACCAGATCAGCAAATCAATCAGCATCACACCGATCAACATCTGTTTAGCAGAAAAGCCGAGATTGTTATAAAAATAAAATCCTTCTTTATTGAACGTCACGTAAAGAATGCCAGTCAGCGCATTGGTGATCAGCTTCATCCAGAAAAGTACGAGCAGGGAAGAAATTGTTTTGGTATCCAGGAGAATGATCCCGGATACAACGGAAATACCACCTGTAAACAGGAAGAACGTTCGGTAAAAGGTTAGTAATGCGGGAAGCATGTACATGCATTTGCAACAAGGATTATACCAACGTTTATGTTTTATGAGTTACCATCGGATCGAATGAACTTTTCAGGGTAAAGATTAGTTACACGTACGTAAACACATTTTTTGACCTCTGGCAGGCATTCCCCGCCCACGCAACTGACATCAGTTGTCCTTCCAAATTCATACCTTCGGTAAAATTTTCTGATCCATGATCCCCGAATTACGCGACATTATTTTCCTCGACATTGAAACGGTTTGCTGCACCGATGACTTTCAACTTTTGGATGAGCGATTGAAAACACAATGGTCGCGGAAGGCAAGTTTTTTAAAACGTGAAGAAGGCGCTACCGATGAAGACATGTTTAATCTTCGCGCAGGCATTTACGCAGAGTTTGGAAAAGTTGTGTGTGTGAGTGTTGGCATGCTGTACGATACAGAATCAGGCGAACCTGGTTTGAAAACAAAATCATACTGTGGCGATGATGAGAAAAGCGTTTTACTCGACTTCAAAGCCATGCTGGAAAAGATTGATTCACCTTCTGTGCGCTTGTGTGCACACAATGGCAAGGAGTTTGACTTTCCTTATTTGAGCCGGAGAATGCTGGTGCAGAACATTCCCCTGCCGGTTGCGTTAAACCTCTCCGGACGCAAGCCATGGGAAACTCCGCACCTCGATACCATGGAAATGTGGAAATTTGGCGACTATAAGCATTATACCTCCCTCGATTTGTTAGCCGCGATCTTTAACATCCCTTCCAGCAAAAGCGATATGGACGGAAGCCAGGTTAACCATGTATATTACAAAGAGAAAAATCTCGAAAAGATCAAAATGTATTGCACCCGCGATGTGGTGGTGCTTGCACAGTTATATTTAAAATTAAAAGGAATGCCACTGATTGAAACAAAAAACATTAAGCAGTCGGCATAGAATAGTATGAGTAAAAAGAAAAAAGATAAAAAATCTAAAGACGATAAAAACGTGATCGGACGTCTCCGGTCAAACATCATAAACCTGCTCACTGAAAATCCCGGCCGGGCGTGGTCAATCAAACAAATTGTAAAGAAGCTCGTTCTCAAAAAGCGTGATGATATTAAAACTGCCACTTTTCTCATTTATGAACTGGAGGATGACGGTAAAGTAAAAGAGCTGCCCAATGGTTCGTATGTCTCCACACAAAGTGGCGAAAGCAGTTCTGGTGGTGGCGCAGGCATTACCGGAATTGTTGATCATGTGAATCCGCGCTTCGCGTATGTGCGCATCGGTGAAGACAAGAAAGATATCTATATTAAAACCTCTGATCTTGGGTCAGCTGTTGATGGCGATACGGTTACGGTCTCTGTTTTTTCAAAGCGTAGTGGCGCAAATCCGGAAGGCCGGGTTACAGGTATTGTTCGCAGAGGGCGGACACGCTATGCCGGTAAGGTTGAGCTTTCACAAAAGGCTGCCTTTGTTGTTCCGGACTACCGGAAAATGCACCAGGATTTTTATATTAATCCGGAAGACATTAATGGAGCACAAAACAACGACAAAGTTGTTATCGAAGTTATCGAATGGGCATCAGGTGATAAGAACCCGGTTGCCAAAATTGTAAACGTTCTGGGCAAAGCCGGAGAAAACGAAGCCGAGATTCACTCGATCATGGCCGAGTTCGGGTTGCCATTTGAGTTCCCGAAAAAAGTTGAAACCGAAGCGAATAAGATCGAAGAAGGGTTCACTCAATCAGAAATCAAAAAACGCTGGGACTTCCGTGATATATTGACATTTACAATAGATCCGGAAGATGCGAAAGACTTTGACGATGCATTATCGTTTGAATATTTGCCTGATGGGTATCGAATCGGTATTCACATTGCCGATGTAACGCATTACGTTCAGCTCGATACTGAATTAGAGAAAGAAGCTTTTGACCGCGCAACGTCCGTTTATCTGGTGGATAGAACCATCCCGATGCTTCCGGAAAGATTGTCGAATGGGTTATGTTCATTAAGACCGAAAGAGGACAAGTTTACATTCTCGGCAGTCTTTGAAATGGATCACGATGCGAACATCAAGAAAGAATGGTTTGGCCGCACAATCATCCACTCCGATCACCGCTTCAGCTACGAAGGGGCACAGGAAGTATTGGAAAGCAAGCAAGGTGTGTTTGCAAAAGAGCTTAACATTCTGAATGATCTCGCGCACAAGCTGCGTGCGCAACGCTTTAAGAGCGGGGCCGTAAATTTTGAAACAACCGAAGTAAAGTTCAAGCTTGACGATAGAGGAAAGCCGCTGGCCGTGATCCCAAAAGTTCGGAAAGATGCACACAAGCTGATTGAAGAGTTCATGCTGCTTGCGAACCGACAGGTTGCCCGCTTCATCTACAACATGAAGAAAGGAGAAGAGCGTAATACGTTCGTCTATCGCACACACGATAATCCGGATCCGGAAAAGCTTCAGAACTTTGCGATGTTCGCAAAGCAATTCGGACATAAAGTAAACGTGGAAGGGAATGGTGTATCACGTTCATTAAACAAGCTCATGGACGAAGTGGATGGCAAACCCGAGCAAAATGTATTGCAATCTCTGGCAGTGCGCGCCATGGCAAAAGCTAAATACACCACCGAAGCGAAAGGTCACTTCGGTTTGGCGTTTGATCATTACTCACATTTTACCTCACCGATCAGACGCTACCCGGATATGATGGTGCATCGATTACTCCAGCATTATCTCGATGGTGGTAAGCCGGTAAGCAAAAAAGACTTTGAAGAAAAATCCCTGCATTCCTCTGAACGTGAAAAACGCGCAGCCGATGCCGAGCGTGCTTCCATCAAATACAAGCAGGTGGAGTATATGGCCATGATGGACAAGAGCGTGACGTATGACGGCATTATCTCAGGCGTAACCGAGTGGGGAATTTTCGTTGAGATCATTGAAACGAAATGTGAAGGCATGGTCCGCCTGGCAGACATGGATGATGATTTTTACGAGTTTGATGAAAAGAGCTACAGCGTGATCGGTCGCAGACGGAGAAAAATGTACACCTTGGGCGACCAGGTTCGCGTGAAGATCAGGAAGACTGATGTTGAGAAGCGCACAATTGATCTGGTGTTTGCCCGGGAAACTTCTGCTGTTCTGTTGTAAAAATCACTTACTTGACCGTCATTCTGAGGGAGGAACTACCAAAGAATCCCCTAATTAGTGCACTGAACTTGGGGATGCTTCGCTCTCGCTCAGCATGACGTTGTTATTTGAGCACTGCTGATTAATTTGGCATCCTAATTCAACTCATGTCATTAATCAAAACCTACCAGCAGTGGATCGACCAGGAGATCAAAAAGAACAAGTACGGTAAAAACCCGGCTACACTTTACGAACCCATCCGGTATTTAATGGCCATTGGCGGCAAGCGATTGCGGCCAATTCTCGTACTTCTCTCCTATTCATTATATAAAGACGATACAAAAAATGTTGTGCCGTATGCTACAGCAGTTGAGTTGTTTCACAACTTCACGCTCATGCACGATGACATTATGGATAACGCACCTTTACGGAGAGGCAACGTTACCGTTCATGAAAAATGGAATGTAAACACGGCTATTCTTTCGGGCGATGTAATGCAGGTAAAAGTTTATGATATGCTTTTACCATTACCGGCCGAAACCTTAAAAATCGTCATTACTTTTTTTAATCAATGCGCTACTGAAGTCTGCGAAGGCCAGCAGTGGGATATGGAGTTTGAGACCATGAACACGGTTACGGAAGCACAGTACATCCGGATGATCCGCCAGAAAACGGCCGTACTGTTGGGCTTCAGTTTAGAGCTGGGTGCTATCCTTGCAAATGCTCCGCTCGAAGATCGTAAAGCACTATGTGAATTCGGAGTAAACATTGGAATCGGTTTTCAGTTGAAAGATGACTTACTCGATGCGTATGCCGATCCGAAGAAATTCGGTAAACAGGTTGGCGGAGATATTATTGCTAATAAAAAAACGTATCTTTTGATTAAGGCGCTGGAGAAAGCGAATGCCGCACAAAGGAAGCAACTAAATCAAATTTTTTCCAGAAAGAAATTCAACAAAAAAGCCAAGGTTGATGCTGTCAAAGCTATCTATAGTGAACTTGGAGTTCGCGAATTAACAGAAAAATCGGTAAGACGTTTTTTCAAAAAAGGTTTTGATTACCTGAATACTGTAAACATACCGTCACAGACAAAAGAGCAACTGAGGCAGTTTACGGAGGCTTTGATTGGACGGCAAGTATAAATTCTCTACCGAATTACTGAAATCCAACCCTTTCGTTGTCCCAAACATTCTGCTTCAATAATATAATAATAAATACCTGTGGATAACCCGGCAGCATCAAATGTATTTCGATAATTTATCGATTGATAGACTTTTTTTCCCCACCTATTGTATACGTCTAAACGGGCGCCCCAAAAAGATTCTTCAATCATAAATGTTTGATTCTTTGAATCATCATTAGGGGTAAATACATTAGGGAGGATTGGTTCTATTTCCAGTTTGGAAAATTCAATTGTATCCATACCAATCTGACACTCACTCTGTACAGTTACCGAATACTCACCAAATCGTTCAGCGGTAAATGAAGTGCCTGTGGATCCATCTTGCCACAAAAAAGCAAAGCCAATTGAGTTGGGAAGCGGCTCGAGTACGACCGGAACAAATGGACAAAGCCTTTTATCTTCACCCAGATTAATTTCAAGAGCACCGAGTTCAGCCTTTTTAAAAGTAATTGTGTCCTTCACCACACCACACCCTTTTCTAACTTCTACCCAATACGTACCATATTCTGATGCTTGAAAAGTAGGTTGATGAGACCCATCTTGCCAAGTAAAAGAATAACCGGTTGGATTACTTATTGGCGTTAGCGGGCGGGGGGCCATGGGACAAAGTGTTTCATCTTGACCAAGATCAAAATTAAAGTCGAAATTAATTTCTCTTATTACTTCAATGCGATCGGTATGATCATTGATCGATAGCTGTGGTACCCACGCAGATTCACTGTTGTCGTTTCTTCTGTACAGGCCACAGTTTTCTTCGCCATCAATTTTATAGGAAAGGTCAAATGTATTACCGATATCGGTAGCTGAGATAAATGCACCTATATAAGATTGAGAAACAAAAGAGGGATCAAGTCCGAAAGTTTGGCTTGGAAGATTTCTAACAATATACAGATGAATTCCGTTGGGCGACCCCTTTATATCTGAAACCTGGATTTGTTCATTTCCCTCATTTAGTGTAAGGTTAACACCCGCCCAATTAGTTTGATATGCATAAACACTCTCATCACCAACAGGCGCTCCGGAAAATACACGCTGTACTCCATTCATTAATGTACCATTAAATCCATTTGATGTTCGGTCAAAAATGGTGTTCCCTGAAATTTCATCGAAATCCCAATATCCGATCAGTCCTGATTCTGAAGCTGAAGGCTTCTTACACATAGTGTTTCTAATTTCAACTTCAGACAATGCTTTGTTAAAAACACGAATTTCATCAACCTGCCCTTTATATCTAAACGTTGAACCATTGCTGAAAAAGTAACCGATTTTCGCAACATCCCCAGGATAGTTTGATGCCATTGGCATATCAGAGTCACCCGTGTAATACCCGCCCACGTTAAAACCATTAACGTATAAATTCATATCGTTCGGTCCTTTAACGACAGCGCACATATGAATCCATCTTCCTGTAAGATCAGAGAAATCAGCTCTTTTGCCTCTACGGAATGCCGGATTGCCATCTCCGCGGCCGTCACCATATTCAATCCAGATGGTTGTTGGTGCCGCATAAAACCAAAAGCCATTGTATAGTGAAACATTATCCTGACTTACAAAAACCGGCCCGGATGTGGCTGTTGGATCTGTGTTTACCCAGGCTGAAACGGTGAAGGGAAAAACGAGATCATCATAAATATTTCCCAAATCAACATAATCGTCAATACCATCAAGTTTGATTGATCGACCTGAACTGATCTCATCTCGCTGGGCCAGAAGCAGAGAATGAAAAATAGCTATGATGAATAGGATAGCAATCAACTTTTTCATCCAGCCAATATACTAATTCTTATCAGGGGCAAGTTAAATAGCAGTTCAAAAAACAACGTACTGTTGACCAGGGCCCGCACAAGAGCCTTTAAATCCTCTAACCGTCATACTGATCCGCCCCCCGGCAGAAGAGCATCTCATTATTAAACCTTTACCTTTAAAATTGAGGAGTGCTCCGGGCGTTAGCCCTCAGTATGACGCCTAGCTTATTATCGTACAGGTATCGCGTTGGATAACTTGATTTTGTAACGAACACCACTGCCAAAATCTTCATCCATTCGCAAAACCTCTCTGCTCTTTTTGCTGATGTAGAAAATTGCCCAGTTTTTTTCTGAATAGTCAATCTGCAGCTTCCAGCACGCAACTGTCCCTTCATTGATCACCTTCAGGTTCTCTTCGCCAATGACCTTGTATTCATATAGCCTGGGCTCACCTTTTCCGCCCGGATGATAGAAGTTAATCGCAAAGCGCTTACCCGCCTTCAGGTCGAGTAACGGGAAAGTTTCGAGGTCAAGTTCCCAGTTAAGCATGGGGTGCGCTAATGCCATGTTAAAATCCTTTTTTGTATTGTTTGCAATAGAGTCCGACCCTTTTATCCTATCTGCATAAAAGTCATACGCTTCAGTATTCTTGTTCATTACGGTATAATGATACACTGGTGAAAAGTCACTGGCATTCATTAATGAATAAACATACCGGTTTCGGGTTGTGTCAGAAGCATACCATTTCTGTTCGATCTCAATCAGTTGCTTTCCGTTCCTGTTGACAAATTTTACATCCCGGCTCCAGATAGAGGTATATGTTTGGCGAGGATCGCCTTTGCGCTGAATAAACACCAGGTATTGATCAGACGAAGGCTTAAGGTATTTCCTGATCAGCTTACTGTCGAGGTGGTAAACTGTATCAGCCTGCGCATTTACCAGGCCTGACATTAACATTAGAACGATTAAAATACTTTGTGTTTTCATGAGGGTATTAATTATTTATTCTTATCAAGCGCTATTTCAATTTCTCTATAGGATATAGGCTCGGTATGCATAGCATATATAGTCTCTACATTCAGTTTATAGCGGTCAACAACAGCTTTTACCTCCGAGATGTATTCCAGAAAAAAGAAACTTCCATCACTGCCTTGTTGTACAAGATCACTTGCGTACAATACTTTTTGGTTGGGAAAATATAAAAACACCATTCGTTCACCGCCTTCACCATTAACCGGAATGATCTGAACGGACGAGTTCTTGTCGTTTAAAAGCAACGGTTTATCAATCAGCCTATACTCAGGTTTGCCTTTTTTGATCTGTTGATGATCAGGCAATGGCGAGTGATCAACAACGGCCACACGATCAAGAATAGTTTTATTCAGCTTGTTTGTATAAACCGGAATGTTTTCCGCAAAATATTCACGTATGCCTGCCAGGTGTGGCCACGCATCAGACGTTACCACAACACCCTTTATTTTCTTTGTCGGATAACGTTTCTTTATCTCATTGATCAGCTGAACGCTGTAGCCTGAACTGATAGGCGCCTCAATTACTACAATGCCATCTTCCTGTTCTGCCCAGCCGGTAAACCAGTTTCCCGGGATAACAAAAATGCCTTTAGCCACTTCAATTACTTTGTCTATCCGAAGCTTCGTATTATTAACATTTTGTTTTAGCATTTGCTTCTGGCGAATCTCTTCCGGAACATTGAATACGGATTCATCTGTTGTTTTCAGAAAACTAATATCATTGATTGTAATCTTCTTCCACAGTTGTCCGGTACGGTAAACGTCCCATTGCAGCGGATAAACAATGCCATGGTTTTGAAGTGAGTACAACGAATATTGAACTCGCGTAGTAAACTTTCCCCACAAAGAGAAGAAGAACTCATTGGGTGAATACGTGTCAATATGTGCTTCGGAAAGCAGGAAAGTGCCGGCATTGATAAAAAGTGTATACCTGAGCTTATTCCTTGTAAAGCTGAGTTGATAATGGCTCACGCCTTCCAACTCAAGCATTTTATCAAGCTTAACGTTTAATTTTTGTGCATACTGCACTAACCGCTCAGGTGCATAATCCATCCAGCGCAGATTCTCCTCATTGTACCCGCCATATAACGGGAATTTACGTTCCCCAAAAGCCATAAATCCAACGGTATCAACTTGTGCATATACCAACGAGGATGCCCCCGAGCTCTGTGACGTTTTACTTTCGGTTTTTTGATAAATTTTAAATTCTTTGGTGGCCCGGATTTCGTCTGTTTCGAAATACGAAGTGATAAAAGGTCCTTGTGGATTCTCCGACTGCTCCAACCAGTGCTGGTGGCCAATGTAATGTGCACGGATGTAATTCACCGTATCCCAAGCTGAGCCACCATAAGCTTGAACAGTTTTTTTAAGAATACTGGCCGCATCCTGTGCATTCAGGACAACCGGAACAATCAAAAGAGATAACAGGTAAAGGAGTTTTTTCATGGATTTGTTTTTTAGTAAAGAAACGGCTTGTCGTTAAGCAGGATTTTGTTTTTCAATCCATAGCCGATTTGATTTGCTCATGACCGGAATTTATCTACCGATTGAATCCGTAGAATACTTCTCTTGCCGATTGATCGGGAACCAAAATCCGCAGGAAATCTGCATGGTCAATCGACTTAATGCGTACTTTTCCGTTTTCAAAGACATGCCGTTGCGAACAATCATATTCAGACACCGCGTATTCGTGCTTCACGTTTCCTTCTGGATACTTTATTTCTCATATCGGATTTATGACATCTATGAATACACCGGCTTGACGCGGGCATTAGTCTACACCGGATTACCCGGCATCTTCAACCTGATTGCCAGTTATACGCATTACTTTTTTATCCTACCGATCCTTTTCCTTCATAAGAACTGGAAGAAATACATGCTGTTGCTTCTTGCTTTGTTAATTCCAGTACTGTGCATACGTATCCTTGTGGAGAACCAGGTCTTTCCGTTATTATCCGCTACTCAAGATTATTTTAAAACACTCAAACTCACCCGCGTGATCAGCACCGTGTGGGATACGTTAACCTTTTTAATTTTCACTGGAATGATTCGTTTTGTGCTGGACTGGTTTGAGCTGGAGAACAAGCGCAAGCAGCTTGAAAACGAAAAACTCAATGCCGAATTGAATTATCTTAAATCACAGATCAACCCACACTTTCTTTTTAATACATTACACAATCTCAACTCACTTGTCTATGCTGGCGCAAAGAATGCAAATGAAGTAATCATCAAGCTATCGAATATCATGCGCTATATGATTTACGAATCCAGCAAGGAACGCGTAACACTATCGAGTGAAATTGATTATATGAATGATTACATTCATTTGGAAAGCATCCGGCTTAACAATTCGTTCAGGCTTGACTTCAAGATCGAAGGTCCCGTTGAACAGGTTAAAATTGCTCCGCTTATGCTCATCACATTTCTCGAAAATGCGTTTAAGCATGGTGTAAGCGATCAGGAAGCAGATTGCTGGATCGATGTTCGCCTGACGGTGAGTGAAAAACAGCTTCAGTATCACGTTTCCAACAAGAAAATTAACCTGAAACAAAACAAGCTTAAATCGGGCTTTGGGCTTGATAATGTGAAGAAGAGACTTGAATTAAGCTATCCCGATAAATATACTTTGCTTGTTCATGATCAGGAAAATTCCTACAGCATTGATTTAACCATTCAGCTTGCATGATCCGGTGCATTGTTATCGATGATGAGCCCCTGGCACGGCAACTGCTCACCGATTTTATTAAAAAAGTGCCTGAGCTTCAATTGGAAGGATCGTTCTCAAGTGCATTAAAAGCTCTTGAGAAGCTTCGGAAACAACAGGCAGATGTTTTATTTCTCGATATTCAAATGCCCGATATCACCGGCATTGAGTTTTTAAAAACGCTTGAGCATAAGCCGCTCGTTGTATTTACAACAGCCTACGCAGAACACGCGCTTCAGGGATATGAGCTTGACGTAGCCGATTACTTGCTCAAACCATTTGATTTTAACCGTTTTCTTAAATCGGTAAACAAGATCAGTCAGCGCTTAAAATCCGATTCAAAATCCGGGCAGACAGAAAAAACGGATTCTATCTTTATTAAGGACGGCACCAAGCTGGTAAAGGTTGAGCTCAGCACAATCCGGCATATCAAAGGCTCACGTGAATATGTTACGATTGTTACGAGCGACAAAAAAATTATGAGCCTGCAAACAATGAAAAGTCTGGAAGAAATGCTGCCGCAGGAATTTATCCGTATTCATAATTCGTTTATCATCGCACTTCCGGCAGTCGAAACGATCTTTAAAAACAAGCTTCAGGTTGGTGGTGAGGTGTTTCCGATTGGAATCACCTACAAGAAAAAAGTCTTTGAAGCACTCGGGCGCTATTACCCAGCAAAAAAGATCAACGAAGACTAATCATTCAAAATAACCTGGATAAAGCTTGCTGAAAGCCGTTCACGTGAATGCTTTTGTTCAGCTACTCTCCGTGCAGCTTGTTGATAGTGAAAATTAAAAAGGTTAACGTATCCCACACGGTGCTGATCAC
>CAZHQP010000029.1:0-1022 GCA_964534735.1 uncultured Roseivirgaceae bacterium | reverse complement strand
CCGCTATTTTGAAGAATAGGCAGTACCTGTGTTCTAAACTCCCCAGGGTTACCCGAATCGATGAACACCCCACAAGTATTCGCCTCAATTTCATCTTTGATCCATCCCCTAAAGTTTATCACAATCATTTTGCCTGCCGCCAGCGCATCAAAATATTTATTGGGGGAACCCGTTTCCAAAACAGGTAATGACTGATAGCTGATAAACGCTGCATCTGTTACGTTCATTACTTCTTTAACGCCTTTTCTATCCTGCATGGGAATAAACAAAACGTTTTTCAGTTTTCGCTGATCAGCAAACTGTAACAGAGTATTTCGCATCGCGCCATCGCCACAGAGAATAAAATGAATATCAGGATTATCCTGAACCGATTCTGCACAGGTGAGCAGTTGCTCAAGTCCGTTCGCTAATCCGAATGTGCCGATATAGGAAATTACCCTTTTGCCCTGAACATTAAATTTCCTCTCAAGTCCCGGTTCTTTAACAGCAGGCTTATAATAATCCACATCTGCCATGTTTGAGATCACATGAATTGTTTTACCGGGCATCTTTCTTTCTATCTCCCGTTTGATGGGTTCGGATAATGCCACCACAGCTTTGGCTCGCTTATAAATTGATTTCTCAAGCTTATAGAGGATCCACTTTAGCACTGGATTTTTAATCACACCAATTTGAATCGGGGCTTCGGGCCACAGGTCGCCCACTTCAAAAAGGTAAGGGATCTTATACCGCCATTTAATCCAGCATGCTGCCAACCCGATCGTTAATGGGGTAGAGATCGCATAGCAAACATCATAGTCTTTGAACTTGCCGGCTTCCCGCACAATGCTGAACACAAATTTCAAAAAAGATGTGATGCGTTTCAAAAATCCAAAACTGTTGCTGTAGGGTATGGGCAGGTAATGGACTTCAATGCCTTCTATAATCTCCGTGCGAAAATCATTTTCATTATGTGTAGTAATAACTGCCGGAATGATTCCCTTTTCTACCAGCGCCTTCGCAAGGTAATAGGAGCGCAACGG
>CAZHQP010000028.1:0-16839 GCA_964534735.1 uncultured Roseivirgaceae bacterium | reverse complement strand
ACTTACAATCCCTATTTCCTGAGCAGTGTGTGATCGTAGCCGGCAGATTAAAACTTCCGCAAGAGCTAACGTTAATGCATCATCTCGACCTAATGGTATGTGTGGATTCATCCAACATGCATCTGGCTGCATTGGCGAACACACCAATACTTTCAGTCTGGGGTGGTACCCACCCGGATGTGGGCTTTGCACCTTTCGGACAAAACAACAAAACCAGTATTCTGCAGATCAGCCGGGATGAACTTGCTTGCCGTCCGTGCTCAGTTTATGGAAAGGAGACATGCCTGCGGGGTGATTTTGCCTGCCTGAATTGGATCACTCCGGAGACAGTAACCCACAAAGTGCTTCAGAGACTGCAAAGTTAATCCCCCTAAAAGGGTTAAACAGTTTATTTTAAAACGTTACTTCCATAATTGGTTTTGAAATCATGCAACCTTTTGTCAGGTTAGCGGTACTTAATAAAATCCTTCGGCCATGTTTAAGAATTTACTGATTGTTGCCATTCGTAGCTTTTTAAAGCAAAAGCTTTATTCCATTATTAACCTGGTGGGCTTGGCTTCGGGATTAACCTGTGCCTTGTTTATTTATTTATGGGTAAATGACGAGGTCAGTAAGAACAAATTTCATCAGGACTCTGACAAGATCTTCCAGATACTTTCCAATATTAATCCGGGAGATGGCGAGCTGATAACCTGGACAAACACCCCGGGACCGCTGGCGGAAGATATTCGTGAAAAAAATCCTGAAGTTGAGCTTGTTGTTCGCGTTATGAATAACCGGTCAGATATGTTCCAATATGAAGACAAGAGCTTTATCGAATCAGGAGCTGTTGCCGATCCGGAGTTTTTCAAGATGTTCAGCTTTCACATTCTTAGCGGTAAACCGAATACCGACACGGCAGATATATCGTCCATTTCTATTTCTCACCAGCTCGCTCAAAAGCTGTTTGGTGATGCGGATCCGATCGGGAAAATAGTAAAGGCTAATAATAATACAGATTACACAGTCGCAGCTGTATTTGAAGATATTGGTTCTGAATCTTCCATGAAGTTTGATTATGTTATTCCTTATGAAGTCTTTAAGAAGCAGCGAAGCTCAGGCGGAGGCTTTAACTGGGGCAACTATGATCATCCAACCTATGTTAAGCTTTTTGACGCTTCGCAGGCGCAACAGGCAATTGATAAGATAAATGAAAGAAGAGCGGCATTATCGAGAGCGCAGGGGGAGTCATCAAGCGATGTTACATTTTATATTCAACCCTATACCGAGAATTATCTCCATTCTCAATTTGAAAATGGTAAGCCGGTAGGCGGCAGAATCAAGTATGTCAGGATTTTTACAATCGTAGCCATTTTTATTCTTATCATCGCCTGCATTAATTTTATGAATATGGCCACAGCCCGTGCCGTAAACCGGGCAAAAGAAGTTGGCGTAAGGAAAGTAGTAGGCGCAGAGCGCCAGGCACTTATTATGCAATTCATAGGCGAATCAATGATTATCAGTTTGCTTTCGATGGTGCTTGCCATACTGGCGACTTACTTGCTGTTGCCGCTCTTTAATATTCTGGTTGCCAAACAAATCGTAATCGAGCTGTTTGATCCAATGTTCTGGGTTTTTGCACTGCTTATTGTGTGCGTTACCGGGATTCTGGCAGGCGCTTATCCGGCTTTCTTCCTCTCATCGTATCAGCCGGCACAAGCATTGAAAAATGCGTCCTCGTCACAACGTGGCAGCGGAACGTTACGCAAAGCTCTTGTAATTTTTCAGTTTACCCTTACGGTGATCCTGGTGGCATCCTCGTTGGTTATTTACGATCAGATTAAATTCATCTTTAATAAAAATGTAGGTTATGATCGCGAAGCAGTGCTTTCCTTTCCCATACGCGGAAACTTAAGAAATGAATTTAGCGCGTTTAAAAATGAATCACTTCAATATCCGGGTATAACAACTGTCAGTCGTGCTGACAATAGCCTGGTAGAAGTGAATAATCAAAATTCTTCGGTGCACTGGCCTGGAAAATCTGATAATGAAACAATTTTCTTCCGGACGGTCGTTGTAGATTATGACTACCTCGAAACGATGGGATTGGAGCTGATTCAGGGAAGATCTTTCAAAAAGGAGTTTAGCGATACCAGCACATTTGTTGTGAGCAAAAAGGCAGTTGAAGCTATGGGATTAACCGATCCAATCGGAACCGAGATCGAGCAATGGGGCAGAAAGGGAAGAATAATAGGTGTTGTCAATGATTTCCATAGCCGGTCCATGCATGAGGCAATTGATCCGATCGTGTTTATGTTCTTGCCGCAATGGGCAGGCAACGCATTTATAAAATTTGATGGGAATAAGACTCAGGAAGTGCTGAAGAACCTGGAGAACATTTATGGAAAGTACAATCCTCAGTACCCGTTTACCTATACATTTATCGATGATGATTTTGAAAGGCTTTATAATAACGAACGCGTAACAGCTTCTCTGGCCCTAAGCTTTACCGTAATGGCAATCATTATTTCAGGATTGGGATTGTTGGGGTTAGCTGCCTATACAGCGGAACGCAAACGGAAGGAGATCAGTATCCGAAAAACCATGGGTGCTTCCGTAGGCCGGATCGTAGCCATGATGTCGGGCGATTTTGTGAAGCTGAGCATAATCGCAGCAATAATTGGATGCCCGACTGCGTGGTACCTGATGGCAAAATTCCTGGAAGGATATGCCTACCACACCGAATTAGGCTGGGGATTGTTTGTACTAACAGCCGTGTGTGTACTGCTGGTGTCGCTTATTACCGTAATCTTCCAGGTGGCGAAGGCAGCAATCGCTAATCCAATAAATGCCTTGCGGAATGAATGATCAGGCGTTAAAACCCAACACACATTTTTCGATAATATCACAGCATTCGTGAAGCTGCTCTTCCGTAATTACCAAAGGCGGTGCCAGGCGGATAATGTTTCCGTGTGTTGGTTTTGCCAATAAACCATTGTTCGCAAACTCAACGCATAAATTCCAGGCCGTTTCGCTGTCCGGTGAATCGTTGATCACGATCGCATTCAATAAACCTTTTCCGCGAACCAGCGTAATCAATTTTGTTTTGCTCATGAGCAGCCTCATGCGATCCCGGAATACTTCGCCAAGCTTTTGCGCATTTTGTGCAAGCTTTTCATCCTTCACAACATTTAATGACTCTACACAAACAGCTGCAGCCATTGGGTTTCCGCCAAAGGTTGAGCCATGTTCGCCCGGTTTGATCACCAGCATAATGTGATCATCTGCCAACACTAAAGAAATAGGCAGCACTCCGCCAGAGAGCGCTTTACCGAGAATTAAGATATCTGCGCGAACATCTTCATGATCAGAAGCCAGCATCTTGCCGGTCCTGGCAATGCCCGTCTGAATCTCGTCCATCATCAATAATACATTATGCTTGCGACATAATTTCTCGGCTGTTTTTAAGTATCCTTCTTTCGGAACATACACTCCGGCTTCACCTTGTATGGGTTCGATCAGCAATCCGCAAACGTTTGGATTGGCTAATGCTTTTTCGAGTTCAGCTGCATTATCATAATTAATGATCTCAAATCCGGGCATGAACGGCCCGAAGCCTTTGCGCGCAGACGGATCTGTTGATGCAGAGATGATGGATGTTGTCCGGCCGTGAAAGTTTTTGCTTGCAACAACAATCACTGCCTCGTTGTCCGGAATATTTTTTTCGGTGTAGCCCCACTTACGGGCAAGCTTTATAGCGGTTTCATTTGCTTCTGCACCGCTGTTCATAAACAATGCTTTTTGATAACCGAACAGCTCACAAACATATTTTTCGGCTACTCCAAGCTTGTCATTATAAAATGCGCGTGAAGTAAGGGTTAGTTCTTTAGCCTGCTCGATCAGCTTGTTGATGATGCGCGGGTGACAATGGCCTTGGTTTACAGCACTATAGGCCGATAAGAAATCGAAATACCGTTTCCCTTCCATATCCCACAGGAAAACACCTTCGCCTTTTTGCAAAACCACGGGTAGTGGGTGATAATTATGTGCTCCGTATTTTTCTTCGAGGTCAATGGCTGCCTGGCTCGATAAGATGGTATCTGTCATACGCTTAGATTATTGACCTAAAAGTACCGAATCCGCTCCTGAGAGGCAATTCACCTATCGATGACACAGGTTGTCTGAATCCTATGCGTTCTTGTTACGGAAACGATGGTTTTTACTTTACCTTTAGAGTCATGGAAACAGGGTTCGATAGCATGAAAAGGCTGGTTAACGAACTAAAAACGTTAACCTTTTGGGACAGGATCTTTAAGTGGGGCAGCATTCGGTCAACTTTGGTAGATGCAAGCGCAGATCTTCAGCGTATCCTTACCGGATATGAAGGAATGTCTAAATTGAAACATGAGCTTGATCTTGAAAAAAACCGCAACGCATCGTTACAGGAATCGCTGGAAGAGCTGAAGTTTTTGCGTTCGGAAAAGGATTCTCTATTAAAAGATAAGGTTTCGCTGGAAAGCAAGAATGAAAATTTTTTGAAGCGGGGCCTTGAGCTTTCCAATGAGCTGAGCGCACTCAAACAGAAATTGGAATCATCTGAAAATGAGCTGAAGCTCTTGCGTACGGAGAACACACGCTATAAAAGCTCTGAAGATCAACGCACGAAAGATTATCTCGAACGCATTAGCGGAGTCAGCGAGACCATGAAACGCCTCGAACGTGATCGTAATGAAGAGAAAGAACAACGTCATGCAGCAGAGATTGAACGGTTGAAAGACCTTAAACAAACATGGGTCAATCATGAAGACAATGTTAAAAGTCGCATTAAACTAATCTGTAACCGCCACGGAGTTGAGTATACCGAAAAAGTTCCGTTCAAGGGCAAGCCGGACAATACATTAAAGGTTAATGAAGAATACATCATCTTCGATGCGAAGAGCCCGGCCAACGATGATCTTTCAAATTTCCCGCTTTACCTCAAAGCACAATCTGAACAGGCCGGTAAATATGTAAAAGAGGAGAATGTGCGGAGAGAGATTTTCCTGGTTGTTCCGGCTAATACGCTCGAAGTATTGCAGCAATTTGAATTCAGATTGAGTGACTATACAGTATTTGTTATCCCGATTGAAGCACTTGAGCCCATTATTCTCGCGATGCGTAAGATTGAGGATTACGAGTTTGCTGAAAAGCTTAGTCCGGAAGAGCGCGAGAACATTTGCCGGGTGATTGGAAAGTTTGTCCATCTTTCCAAGCGCAGAATTCAAATCGATGGATTCTTCGCAAAACAATTCTTTGAATTGCTTTATAGAAGTGATGCCGATCTTCCGAAAGATATTCTGGAAAAGGCTGTTGAATTTGAGCGCAGCGAAAAGCTTAATCCCCCAACGGATAAGCGTGCGAAACAGATCAGCAACCGTGAACTTGAGCAGGAAGTGAGCAAGATCAAGAACGATGCGATGCAAAAAGGCATTTATACGGAAGAATCTCACCTTTCAAAAGGTCTGAACAAACTCCCGTTGTACATCGAAGATTCCTCAACTGACAGCAAAGACCAGAAGGAATTGTTTTAACTTTCGGGCATGGATCATGCCGCGCTCATTACCACATTTTACGCTTCATTTGCCAGGCACGATTATGAAGGCATGGCGGCCTGTTATCACGATGAAGTAGAATTCCATGATCCTGTTTTCGGAACATTAAAAGGTATCCGGGCGAAAGCCATGTGGCAGATGCTGCTCGAACGATCAAAAGGAAACCTAAAAATTGTTTTCAGCGATGTAAAAACTTCCGGATCAACCGGCAACGCACACTGGGAAGCATTTTATCCGTTCAGTAAAACCGGGCGTAATGTTCACAATATCATTGACGCAACATTCGAATTTAAAGATGGTAAAATCATCAAACATCACGATCACTTTAACCTTTACCGCTGGTCGCGCCAGGCTTTTGGAGTAACGGGAACTTTAATGGGTTTTACGCCATTCTTTCAGAATAAGGTCCGTACAACGGCCCAAAAGTCGTTGCAGTCTTATCTTCTTAAATACACATAAACATCATGCGTCTCCACCGAACCACCTGCGTGGCTGTTGTTGATTCCCTTCAGCAGATCTTTATTGAAAAGAAGTATGCGGACAAGGTAATTGAAAAGACCCTGAAGCTTGATTCACGCTGGGGCTCGCGCGATCGTAAGTTCATAGCTGAAACAACATATGATATTGTTCGTTGGTACAGATTTTTCAGAAGTGTTTCCAATGCAAAGGGTGACGATTTCTGGACGTTGTTAGCGGTCTGGTGCGCTGCACACGATATTCAATTACCCGAGTGGAAAGAGTTTGACGGCATTAACTATCGTGAACTACAAAGAAAGGTGAATGAAAATCATCCGGTGCGAAAAATTCAGGAATCCATTCCGGATTGGCTGGACGAGATCGGTGAAAAAGAGCTTGGTAAAAAATGGGACCAGGAACTTTCAGCATTGAACATTGAAGCACGCGTGGTGCTTCGGGTAAATACATTAAAAACTTCTGTCAAAGAACTTCAGGCAAAACTGGAAATGCAGGAAGTGTTTACCATACAAGACAGCCGCTATCCGGATGCGTTAATCCTGGAAGAGCGCCAAAATGTTTTTCAACTTCCGGAATTTAAAGAAGGCTTGTTTGAAGTGCAGGATGCCGGCTCACAAGCGATCAGTCACTTTGCACAGGTTAAACCCGGCATGCGGATCGTTGATGCATGTGCTGGCGGTGGCGGAAAAACACTTCACCTTGCAGCCTTATTGGAAGGCAAGGGCCGCATTATTGCGATGGATACGGAAGAGTGGAAATTGGATGAATTAAAAAAGCGCGCACGCAGAGCCGGTGTGCAAACTGTGGAAACCCGTGTGATTGATTCTTCGAAAGTGATCAAGCGACTTGAAAAATCGGCAGACTTATTATTGCTAGATGTTCCCTGTTCAGGAATTGGTGTGCTTCGAAGAAACCCGGATGCCAAGTGGAAACTGTCAGCCGAGTTTGTTGAAAGTGTGCGAACTGCCCAGCAGGAAATTCTTGCTTCCTACAGCAGCATGGTTAAGCCGGGCGGAACGATGGTATACGCAACGTGTAGCATTTTACACTCTGAGAATGAAGATCAGGTAAAAAAATTCCTTGAGACAAATCCACCATTTGAGTTAAACGAAGAAAAACGTATCTGGCCAAGCGAAGGCTTTGACGGATTTTATATGGCACGATTAACGCGTAAGCAGTAGCATGGCCGGATTATCATTTGATGTTTTACGCGTAGGTAAAAGATATACGCTCACGAATTTCGGGGAAACCCGCGAGTTTGAAGTGGAAAGCATTCTCACCAACCACGACTTCAAAGTCAAAGACCTGTTCACGCTTGAACGGTATCTCTTAAAAGACCTGATCAAATACGGTAAGGGCAAAGACTTTGAAATCCGTGAATTGTTTGAATTACGATAGTTGCAAAATTTGAGATTTTACGGAGTTGATTTTTTACGATAACGCTGAATAATTGTTATCGGTATAAAAATCACCAGCAATGTGACCAGTCCTATTAACAATACCTCATTGGCACCCGGCAAGTGAAGAATTTTGAAAAGCGCTCCGAAGAACACTCCAAATATTCCTGCGGATCCGGTTATAGGAAGTAGAAATCTCATTCCTTAAGTTACTTTTTTCTTCGGCTTCATTCCAAACACAAACCGCATTAAATTAAATGGTCTGATGAAGGCCAGATAGAATCCAACACAGCTGATCAGCGTCAGGAAACAAACGATCCAGTATTTGGCAGAAATACTCCAGCTAAGCTTACAGATGTAGTACCCGATCACAATAATTACGGTTTGATGGAGAATATAGAACGGATATAATCCTTCATTAAAGGTTGTGAGCCATTTGTGCGGCTTGTTTAGATAATGCTGTCCGTAAGCCACAATCGTGATCACGGTAAACCATGCCAGGATAACCCCGCTTACTTCAAAGATTATTTCCACGGTTCGTTCTTCCCATGGAAGCTCGATCAATCCACGGAAATCAAAAAAGCACGTATAAAACGGGATCAGCATGAAGAGCATGGCAATTACTAAGTGCTTTCGGTTATGACCGATTGATTGCCAGAGATTTTGATTAGCGTAACACAATATTCCAAAAAAGAAAAACAGGAAATAAAAAGTAAAGTATCCCCAGTCATTAAACAACGCATGGGTCTCCTCCGGAAAATAAGGACGAATAATGACCTGACTGATCAGAATAATACCGGCTGGAATAAATAACACCCCCGCAGGACTTGAGAGTATTTTACCGATTTTTATTCTGAAGCTTTCCGATCGAGGGGAACGAATGTAATTGAGAAATGGTATGGCAATCAGTGAGAACACTAATAAGTACAGAATAAACCACAAGTGGTGCCAGCTGAAGCTACCGGTAGGTGTTGGGCTCCCGCCTTGATAAGGTTTAAACTCAAAAACGGTTTTGTAAAAATCCCAGTAGTTCGCGTAGTAGCTGATGTACTCGTAATAGATCTGCGGAGGCACAATTACAAACATTCCAAAAACCAACGGGATGAAAAGTTTTCGAAAACGTTCACCGGCAAACTTTCCGGGAGTGCGTTTGCCGAGGGCCATATATGTTCCTGCTCCCGAGATGAATAACAGAAGCGGCATCCGGAAGTAGTGTGACCAGACCATCCAGTAACTGAAGGTTGTGGTGGTTTCAGAATTTTTCACATGCCAGTCCCACTGGTTAAACAGCATGCCTGTGTGAAAAAACAGCAAAATAACGATGGCGATAAAGCGCAGCCAGTCCAAGTCGTAGCGTCTTTGAGTTGATGTGAGTTCGGTCATAATTTTTTATTTGCTCGAAGGAACGAAAGCAACGTGCGAAGGTAAGGCCGTTTTTATAGTCTGGAAGGACGATTTTATAAAGTCGAACGCAGTGCGAGCGCACTTTAGCTTTAACTTTGGGCATGGACTACAAGATTGAACCCGCAACTGCTGCTGATGTTCCCGTACTAACCAAATTGGTCAATTCAGCCTATCGCGGAGAATCTTCCCGGAAAGGCTGGGCAACCGAAGCAGACCTTATTTCGGGAACCCGGATCGATGAATTGGCTATGCTCGACCTGATCAATGATAAAAACACGACTGTATTGAAATACGCGGAAGATAATGTGATTCTCGGTTGTGTTGAGCTGCGAATTGAAAACGAGAGCCTGTATCTCGGGATGCTTACAGTGAACCCTGAACTGCAGGCAAAAGGCATCGGAAAGAAACTGATGTTTGCGGGTGAGGATTTCGCGCGCGTACATCATTGTAAAAAAGTTAAGATGACCGTTGTTTCCGTGCGTGATAAGCTGATTGCCTGGTATATTCGTCATGGTTACAGCCTGACAGGCGAACGCAAACCTTTTAAAATGCCGGACGAGCGTTTTGGGATTCCACGTCAACCGCTGGAGTTTGTGGTGATGGAAAAAATACTTTAGATCTTGAAGACCTCCAAGTAGGCAACCACAAATGGTGCGGAGATAAACAATCCGTCAAACCTGTCGAGAAAACCACCATGACCGGGAATAGCACTTCCGGAATCTTTGATCTCAATGCTGCGTTTGAGCAGTGATTCTACCAGGTCGCCAAACGTTCCACCCACAACAATGATGACGGTGATTACTGCCCAATCAACAGTGGTAAGGAATTGCTTTCCGTAATTCGCAAGGATCAGGTTAAACACAAACGCGATAATTCCGGCCAGCACAGCTCCTCCAATAAAACCTTCCCAGGTTTTTTTTGGTGAGATGCGTTCAAACAATTTATGTTTCCCTAAAAATGTTCCGGCAAAGTATGCGCCCGTGTCAGTTGCCCAGAGAATTAAAAGTATTCCGAGAATAACTTGAAAGGAGTATGTATTGATAATTGTCAGGCCAGGTTGACTTTCATGAAAGACAACATGATTCAAAAGTGATAAAGGAACTGCGATGTAAAAAATTCCCAAAAACGTAAACGCAATGTTTGTAAAGGGTTTATGCTCGCCTTTTTTGTAAAGCTTGATCATGTACACCAACCCCATCAACGGAAAAATGATGAAATAGTATTTTGAATCAATTGTTTGTCGCTCAATAAAGAAGGAGAGACAAAAAATGCTCATTCCGATAATGATGCCAACAGTTTTTAAAGGGAGCAATCCATCAAATGCAGAAAGCTTATAAAACTCCCGTAGCGAGAAAAAGCAAATGATGAAGAAGATCGCGAAGTATGCCCACTCGCTGATAACCAGCCCATAAATGATGGCTGCAGAGCCTAGTATTCCAGTGATCAGGCGTTGTGTTAAATTACTGTATTTTGAAAGTTTGGCCGTCACGTATTCTGTTGGGTAGTCAAATAGTGTTTTCTGAAATAGTAAAGTAATCCAAAGGTAATTACCGCGCAAATGGCTACCAAAGAAACCGGCATCTGAGTATTAACATCCATATCCACTTTCGATACACCTTCATTGTAGAGGTAAAGCATGGTGAGTGAAAAGGCATTGTTAAAGAAGTGCGCGATCATGGGAATCAGCAAATTGCCCGACCAGTAGTACAAATACCCGAACAAAGCGCCCAGTAACACGCGCGGGAAAAATCCGAAGAACTGAAAATGAAAAGCACTGAACAAAATAGCGGATACCCAAATGGCAACGTGAACGTTCCGGCTGCTTCGCCAGAGCTCGTGCTGAATCAATCCGCGAAAAACAAACTCTTCACCAATAGCCGGGATCACTGCAATGACTAAAAGACCAAATACAAATTCAACAGGTGAATCGAAATCGGTCATGAACTTTGTAAGCACAGCTCCTTTATCTTCCAGTCCGCGAGCCCAATTTTCAAACCCACTCATCCATTCCGGGAAATGAACATCCATGTTCCATTTTGTTATTGGATACATAGCGATAATGGCTGTTAATCCAAGAAAGCAAACTAATAAAGCTTTCATCGGCAACTGACCTTCTTTTTTAAAGAATGGCATTAAAGGCTTTTGCTGTGAGAACCGGATATAAGCTGCCGGAAGAAGGATTAAACCAATAAAACTTGCAGTTGCCTGCATAATCATAAATGCAGCGAAGGCTTTTTCTTCAGGATTGGGGCTTTCGAATTGATCTTTTAGTTGTTCGAATGTTCCGTCATAAACCAGTGATGCCGCTGAAAACCCGACAAGAGGTCCCACCACACCCCAGCCCATAACAAGCACAAGTACGATTAGCAGCAAAGAGATAAAAGGGGTTTTCTCAGAGACGAGCGACTCTCGTAATTCAGTCATGTGTGGCGGTCAATTTCGTGACCTCAAAAGTCCGTAAAACCTGCCAATTGTGTGTTATCTTTGTAATTAATTCTGGACAGATCCCGAAACTTCGGGCTTTTTTGGTTTAGAATGGTTTAAAATGGTAAAGATCGGAAACATAGAACTCGGGGATTTCCCGCTGTTGCTTGCACCCATGGAGGATGTGAGTGATCCGCCTTTCCGTGCGGTTTGCAAGGAAAACGGGGCCGATCTGATGTATACGGAATTTATCTCCTCTGAAGGATTGATCCGGGATGCCGCCAAGAGCCGCCAAAAGCTTGACATTTTTGAGTACGAGCGCCCCATTGGTATACAGCTTTTCGGAAGCGATATCGAAAGCATGCGCCAGTCGACCGAGATCGCTTCGGCTGTCAACCCTAATCTGATTGACATTAATTATGGCTGCCCCGTAAAGCAAGTTGCCTGCCGTGGAGCAGGAGCAGCGCTGTTACAAGATATACCGATGATGGTGAAGATGACTGAAGCAGTTGTGAAAGCAACGCACCTTCCGGTTACGGTAAAAACTCGTCTGGGATGGGATGATAACACGAAGAACATTCTTGAAGTAGCAGAGCGGTTACAGGATATCGGCATCCAGGCGTTAACAGTGCATGGAAGAACCCGCGCGCAGATGTACAAAGGTTCGGCCGACTGGACCTTGATTGGCAGAATAAAAGAAAACCCACGCGTTCACATTCCGATCTTTGGCAATGGAGATATGGATTCACCAGAGAAAGTTGTTGAATATAAAAACCGCTATGGTGTTGATGGAGTAATGATTGGCCGTGCTTCGATCGGCTATCCGTGGATCTTTAATGAGATCAAACACTATATGCAGCATGGTGAAAAACTTGCTCCTCCCGATATTGCAGAACGCGTTCGGATAACCAAAAAACATCTCGAGTTTTCTATTCGCTGGAAAGGTGATAAAGTCGGGGTTTTCGAAATGCGCAGACATTACACAAACTATTTCAAAGGCCTTCTGGATTTTAAGCCGTACAGAACACGTCTTGTAGAAACTATTAATCCGGCAGAACTGTTTGCTATCCTTGACGAGATCGCTGAAACATTTTCAAACAAGCTTGCTGAAGCATAGACTAATGTCAGTCTGAGCGTATTGAAGACTGATTCTGACAGGTCCTGACACTTCGCAAGAATCCGGTTTGAAATCGTATCGCGATTGTTAATATTTGAGCTCTCATTGAAAACCCCACCATGCAAGACTCTAATCGCGGTACAGCAGTTCTTCTACTCATTATTTTAACACTCATATGGGGAACATCTTTTATCCTGATCAAACAAGGCTTAAAAATTTTTGCGCCCGATGAGGTTGGTGCATTGCGTGTAACATCAGCAGCATTGTTCTTACTCCCGGCTGCACTGCTTCGTATCAAAGAATTAACAAAAGATAATTACTGGAAACTTTGGTTATCGGGTATGATGGGAATTTTCGTACCTGCATTTTTATTCGCGACTGCTCAAACCCGGATGGATAGTTCTGTAGCGGGAATGCTCAATACACTTACCCCAATTTTTACGCTATTGATCGGAGCAGTCATCTTTAAACAAACATTCAAAAGTCTTACCGTGATCGGGATCTTATTGGGCTTTATGGGTGCAATCGTATTAATGTTTGCCCGCAGTGGCGGCCACCTTGGAAGTCTGAACGTTTTTGCCTTACTGATCTTAATAGCCTGTATGCTGTACGGATCTAACCTGAACTTCATCAAGTACAAGATCACCGATCTAAAAGCACTTACCATCACCAGCATTTCGTTGTTGCTGATCAGTCCCCTGGCGATCATTTATTTGTTCTGCTTCACCGACTTTGTTACAAAAGTCCAGGTTGTAGAGGGTGCCTGGAAAGCCTGCGGGTTTATCGTTTTGCTGGGCATCATGAGTACGGCCATTGCTACGTTCCTGTTCAATCGACTGGTTAAGATCAGTACTCCGGTATTTGCCAGTTCAGTAACCTACCTGATGCCGATCGTGGCCGTTGGCTGGGGCTTGTTTGATGGCGAGTCGTTAGGCTGGGGGCATTTTTTGGGAATGGCAGCCGTGATCATAGGGGTATACCTTGCAAACCGTAAATAGAAACCGTTTTCGGTAATATTTACCAGAGACGACTTACGATTTACGATTTTAGATTGTAGACTTGCGGCTCTTTTTAGGCTGAGCCTTAAATCAAAATTCGTCATTCTAAAATCGTAATTTCCCTCCATGTCAACCACCAAGATCACCCGCGCCTTAATTTCCGTTTTTTATAAAGACAACCTCGAGCCGATTGTTCACTTGCTCGGCAAAGCAGGAGTGGAGTTTGTATCAACCGGAGGAACTCAGGAATTTATTGAAAAGCTCGGCTATAAAGTCACACCGGTTGAAAAGCTGACAGGCTATCCATCTATTTTTGGAGGTCGGGTCAAGACTTTACACCCCGCGATCTTCGGAGGGATTTTATACAGAAGAGAAGATGCCGGTGATTTAAAACAATCCGCTGAGTATAAAATTCCGCCAATCGATTTAGTGATTGTTGACCTGTATCCATTTGAGGAAACCGTTGCAAAAGGCGGCAGCGAAGAAGATATTATAGAGAAGATCGACATTGGTGGTATCTCGCTCATTCGCGGAGCCGCAAAAAACTTTAATGATGTGGTGATTATTGCTTCCCGAAATCAATACAACGAGTTGCAAAGTTTACTCGAAAAAAAGAATTGTTCTTCTGATCTCGCTGACCGGAAACGTTTTGCGGCAAAAGCATTCGATGTAACCTCGCACTACGACTCTGCGATTTTCAGATACTTTAATCAGGAGCAGAATATTCCATCATTCAAGCAAAGCTTTGGTGAAGGAAGAACACTACGCTATGGTGAAAACCCGCATCAACAGGGAAAATTCTTTGGTAACCTTGATGAATTGTTCGAACAGTTAAATGGTAAAGAACTTTCGTACAATAATCTTGTGGATGTTGACGCTGCCGTGAATCTTGTTCAGGAGTTTTCGAACGAAACAGCTTTTGTGATTATCAAGCATACCAATGCGTGTGGCGTTGCAACCGCATCATCTGTTAAAGAAGCATATCTGAAAGCCTTTGCGGCAGATACAACGTCAGCGTTTGGTGGAGTTTTAGCCACCAACAAAAAAATTGACCTTGCAGCAGCGGAAGAAATTAATAAACTTTTCTTTGAGATACTGATCGCACCGGCTTATGAAGCCAGTGCACTTGAGCTTCTTAAATCAAAGAAGAACCGGATGTTAATGGTTCAAAAGAAGCCATTGTCTGAAAAGATCCAATACAAGAGTTTACTAAACGGAGTGATCGAACAGGACCTCGATCTGCATACCGATTCAAAAGAAGATCTGAAAATTGTTACCAGGCGTGCACCGAAAGACGCTGAAGTAAAGGCATTGCTCTTCGCCAGCAAAATTGCCAAGCATACGAAGTCTAATACGATTGTCCTGGCAATTGAGGGTCAGCTGTTAGCCAGCGGTGTCGGGCAGACTTCACGCGTTGATGCACTCCGGCAGGCCATTGAAAAAGCGAAAGCTTTCGGCTTTTCCTTACAAGGCTCGGTTATGGCGTCAGATGCGTTCTTTCCTTTCGCGGATTGTGTGGAGATTGCCCAACAACAGGGCATTGAAGCGGTCATTCAGCCGGGGGGTTCGGTGCGTGATCAGGACTCGATCAACTTCTGCGACCAGCATAACATGACCATGGTTACCACCGGTATCCGCCACTTCCGGCATTGATCGGCTAAAACAGTAAAATCACGGCAAAATCTTACAGTGGTTAAGGTTGATGTTAATAATTATGTAAATTCAGCCCTTGAATTATACCGTATAATTTTCCAATAACGTTCAATGGCATTTTTTGATTTCTTCACCAGCGACATAGCGATAGATCTCGGTACCGCGAACACCCTGATCATTTATAAAGATAAGATTGTTGTCGACCAGCCTTCGATTGTCGCGATCGATAAAATCGGTAACAAAGTGATAGCCATCGGCCACGAGGCGATGCAGATGCACGAAAAAACCCACGACCACATTAAAACCATTCGTCCGTTAAAGGAAGGCGTAATTGCTGACTTCCAGGCGGCTGAATTAATGATCCGCGGCTTGATCAAGATGATCGATACAGGCAAGCGCTTGTTTCCACCATCTTACCGGATGGTGATCTGTATTCCTTCCGGGATCACAGAAGTTGAAAAGCGCGCTGTGCGTGACTCGGCCGAGCATGCCGGGGCAAAAGAAGTGTACATGATCTTCGAGCCGATCGCTGCCGCTATCGGAACAGGCATTGACATTGAGCAGCCAATCGGTAATATGATCGTGGATATTGGCGGAGGTACCACTGATATTGCTGTGATTGCTTTATCAGGTATTGTTTGCGATCAGTCAATCCGCGTAGCAGGTGATACTTTCAACCGCGACATCCTGGATTACATGAGGCGCCAGCACAACCTGTTGATCGGTGAACGTTCAGCCGAGCGCGTGAAGATCGAATGTGGCTCAGCCTTAACCGAGCTTGATGATGGTCCGGATGATTACGAAATCCGTGGCCGCGATCTGATGACCGGTATTCCAAAGACAATTAAAATTTCATATTCAGAGATTGCTTTTGCGTTGGATAAATCTGTATCCAAGCTGGAAGAAGCAGTATTGAAAGCGCTTGAGACTTCACCCCCAGAGCTTTCAGCAGATATTTACGAACGCGGAATTTATTTAACCGGGGGCGGAGCGTTGCTTCGCGGGTTAGACAAACGCCTTGCGTTAAAAACAAAGTTGCCGATTCATGTAGCTGACGATCCGTTGCGTGCTGTTGTACGAGGAACCGGTGCTGCACTGAAAAATCTTCATCATTTCCGTGGCGTTTTGATGACGTAATTTCATGGGGCGGGTATTTCTATTCATTTATCAATATCGCGCATTCTTTACGTTTTTAGTGCTTGAGCTCTTTTGCTCGTGGCTTATTGTACTCAACAACCAGTATCAGGGTGCAAGCTTTTTCAATTCAGCCAATAGTTTTGTTGCTGGCATCAATGGCTTCTCGCAGAATACGAAACAATATTTTTCGTTACGTGAGACAAATACACTTTTATCGGAAGAGAACACTGCGCTCCGCAAAAAACTGGAGCAGTTTAACCAGGCCGCGCTCAAGGGTGACACGGTTGGATCTGCGGATTCATCTGTGATTAACCGCTTCGATTTTGTGAGCGCGAAAGTTGTTAATAATTCAGTTGAACGACAAACAAACTTTATTACCATTAATCGAGGAACTGAAGATGGCGTTAAGCCTGGCATGGCTGTGATCAGTGATCAGGGTATTGTGGGTAAAGTAAAAATTTCTTCTGAACATTTTAGTGTCGTAACCTCCATGCTCAATATTGATATCATGGTATCGGCTATTATGAAGCGCACCGGATATTTCGGAACAATTGAGTGGGATGGGGGGGATCCGGATTATGTAAAGCTGAAATTCATTCCCTTGCATGTAAAGCCCGTTGTAGGTGATACGATTGTCACGTCAGGATACAGCGGAGTTTTTCCGG
>CAZHQP010000027.1:0-16849 GCA_964534735.1 uncultured Roseivirgaceae bacterium | reverse complement strand
GGGATTAGGCATTAGTCCGTTCCCATATTGCTCATTTGGTTCGTTCACTTGACCGATCGATTTTATATAACCGTTAATCATTTTTCCAATTTGATCAAGATCAGCTTCAAAATTAAGAAACTGATGTTCAGAAATCAGGCTTCTATTTTTGGCTTTAGTTAACCAAGTACGCGTTTCGAAGAGAGAACCTCTTGCGTAAAAGCTAAAGTTTTTTGTTTCTTTATAATGATATCTTCCTAATCCTTCTGATAAATTAGCTGCAATAGAATCGCAAGATCTTATTAATTGCTTACCGATAGTATCTTTTTCCAGAATACTCCAGCTCACAACATTTTTCCACACACTTTCTCCCAACTCCATTGCTTTTTGATAAGCTTTAAATTCGTCTAAGTTGGTTATCATATAAAATTTCTATCCACTAATACCTAATCCCTAGTGCTCGTATCTAATTTTCTAAAAGTTAACCAATTTTAATCTTGATCCATTTCTGTTTGGAGCTCGATGATTTTACCATCGCTTCCACGAATGCCATTCCTCTTACACCATCTTCCACATCGGGAAAATCATACTTTGCAGCGGAGATCTTCTTTCCAGGTTTGTAATCATTGAGGGCTCTCGCGAAGGCCATGTAAATGTTAGCAAATGCTTCGAGGTAGCCTTCCGGGTGACCAGATGGAACGCGCGCAGCTTTCTTCGCAGCATCACTTAAATAACCCATACCGGTTCGGTAAATCTCTTTTGGTTTATCCAGTGAGCGCACTGTTAACGAGTTCGGTTCCTCCTGGCGCCATTCAAGTCCACCCTTCTCACCGTAAATTTTTATCGTAAGATTATTCTCTTGCCCGGATGCCACCTGAGTTGCGATCAACACACCTGTTGAATCATTATCAAACTTCAAAAAAGCTGCTGCATCATCATCGAGCAATCTTCCTTTCACTACACTGTTTAATGATGAGCATACTTCTGAGATGTTGCTTCCCGTAATATACTCTGCAAGATTTGCAGCATGTGTACCAATGTCGCCAATTGCCCCGCCTAAGCCGGCACGTTTTGGGTCAACTCTCCAAAGGGCTTGCTTATTGTTTGACTTTTCCTCCGGTTGTGAAAGCCAGCCTTGAGGATATTCAACAAAAACTTTCCGGATCTTTCCAAACTTTCCGGATGCAACTAAATGCCTCGCTTCTTTTACCATGGGATATCCGGTATACGCATGCGTCACCGCGAGCACAAGTCCTGTTCTATCAACTATCTTCTTTAATTGCCTTGCTTCTGCAACGGTTAATGTCATTGGCTTATCAATGATTACATGAAACCCATTCTCAAGCGCCAGTTTTGCGGGCTCGAAATGCACATGATTTGGAGTTACGATCGCAACGAAATCCATTCGTTCACCTTCCGGCAATTGACGTTCATGCCTGATCATTTCTGCATAATCACTATACGTCCTATTCCTGCTGAGATTCAGGCTTTTACCTGAGGCTTTTGACTTCTCTGCGTTGCTGCTGAAAGCTCCGCATACCAGCTCAATTTGTCCATCGAGGTTTGCTGCCATCCTGTGTACTGCTCCAATGAAGGCATCGGGGCCGCCACCGATCATTCCCATTCTGAGTTTACGCATTGACGAAGTGTGGTTTTCAGATGAACGGCAATATATCCAAAAGATATAAACAGTAGAATATAATTCTGACAAACGTTATATTGACGAAGTTTTACCAAACCGCTATGAACACGACCAACAATCCCGGCCTTTTCATCCGACTCAGTATCATGATGTTCCTCCAGTTCTTTATCTGGGGTGCATGGTTTGTTACCATGGGAACTTACCTAAGCCGTACCATCGGTGCTTCAGATGTGCAAAACGGAATGGCTTACGGGACACAGTCGTTAGGTGCTATCATCGCTCCTTTTATTATCGGGTTGATCGCTGATCGTTTCTTCTCAGCACAAAAGATCCTGGGTGTAATTCACCTTGTAGGTGCCGGACTACTTTACTTTGTTGCACAGCAAACAGACTTCTCAGGATTTTATCCGTTGATCCTCGGATATATGATCCTGTACATGCCGACTCTTGCACTGGTTAATACAGTAGCATTCAGACAATTAACAGATCCAGAAAAACAATTCTCCCTATTAAGAGTTTGGGGAACTGTAGGTTGGATAGTAGCAGGCTTAACCATTGGATGGTTTGCGTGGGAAGGCAGCAACTTATTAGCAAATACATTTTTAATGGCTGCCGGAGCGTCTGCGCTTCTGGGGCTTTTCAGCTTTGCCTTGCCGAGCACACCACCGGCATCGAACGGCAAGAAAATTACATTCGCAGACATTGTTGGCTGGGAAGCAATCAAGCTGCTGAAAGACCGCAGCTTTCTCGTGTTCTTCATTTCTTCAATGCTTATCTGTATTCCTCTCGCATTCTATTACCAGGAAGCCAACAAATACCTTAATGAAGTCGGACTTGCAAACGCTGCGGGTAAAATGACAATCGGTCAGATCTCTGAAACTGTGTTTATGTTGTTGATCCCGGTGTTCTTCAGAAGGTTTGGGATCAAAACTATGCTGCTCATCGGTATGGGTGCCTGGGTAGCGCGTTACCTGTTCTTCAGCTTTGGCGATTCGGGTGATCTAGTATCATTCTTATACCTGGGTATTGCCTTACACGGTATCTGTTACGATTTCTTTTTTGTTACTGGACAGATTTACACAGAGAAACGTGCAGGTGAAGGTTCAAAGTCTGCTGCACAAGGAATGATCACGTTAGCAACGTATGGAGCAGGAATGTTCATTGGCTTTTGGGTTGCAGGACAAGTCACTGAACATTACAAAACTGCAGTAGGTCATAACTGGCCGCAGATCTGGCTGATCCCGGCCGGGTTTGCATTCTTAGTAATGATAATCTTTAGCGTGTTCTTTAAGGATTCAATTCCTGCGGATCAAGCGAAAAAGTAATTTAAGCCCACGCCTTCTCTCCTTTTGTGTAAGGAACTGCGCCATCGTATCGGCCAGGAACTGCTACGTAACGTAACGTTTCAGTCATGCCGGTTTCAGACGAGAAAAATCCCCATAATGTCAATTGCTTCATCATCGTGTAATAGTGACTGGGGGTTCCCTCAAATTCGGTTTGATCTTTCCATGGAAGTGTATCATTCGTCTGCTGATGATTTGCCTTCTTGACTTTATCATCTTCGTCCCTTTTCTGATTGAAATCTTTCGCTTCTCTTTCCAGACTGAGTAAGAATTGTTTTCGCTCTGCCGCAGTACACTCCAAAAAATTCCTTCCATGCATGGTGTTACAAGCCTCTTCCAGGCTGACCAATCCCTTCATGAAGGTGGCCTGTTGTTTTTCGGTGTAGCAATCAGTAACCATCACTTTCATGAACTCGCCAATTTTGGTTGCCTTTGCACCGGGAGTTGATGTTGTAGGGATAATGGTTTCACCTACTTCATCCAGCAAACTTATGGTCGATGGGGTAAAGCCAGCTTCGGATTTACCCGCTTGCTTGCAACCCATGAGGAAAAAATCACCTCCCACCACCACTGCACCGGTGACCAAAGCAATCTGTTTTAAAAGGTCTCTCCTGTTCATACTCAAAAATTTTGAAACTGGTGATCAAAGATTTTGTTTTTTTAATTCATTAACAGCATAATCCGCTGCGCGGGCAGTCATGGCCATATACGTCAATGACGGGTTAACACAGGACGCACTGGTCATGCAGGCTCCATCGGTTACAAATATGTTGGGCGCATCCCAAACCTGGTTGTGCTTGTTAAGTACAGACGTTTTTGGATCGTGACCCATGCGCGCTGTACCCATTTCATGAATGCCCATTCCCACAGCGTAGCCATTGTCGTACGCCTTCACATCTTTCAGGCCGCTTGCCTCCAGCATTTCTTTTGCATCGTTCATCATATCGATGCGCATCTTTTTTTCATTCTCTTTAATCTCCACGTCAAACGCAAGCACCGGCAAACCCCACTTGTCTTTCACCGTCTTATCAAGCGTTATTTTATTTTCATGATAGGGCAACATTTCGCCAAAGGCAGTGATACCAAAACTCCAGTCATCCTTCGGAACACTCAATGCTTCCTTCAACTCCGCACCAATCATCATTTCTGCTACTTCCGATACACGACCCCGGCCCGCTCCACCCTGGTAGCCAAAGCCGCGTACATAATCACGCTTGTCGTCATGTACATTTCTAAAACGCGGAATATATATTCCTGTTGGTCTGCGTCCATATTCATATTGATCGCTTAAGCCTTCAACCGTTCCGCTTGCACCTAACCGAAAATGATGATCCATCACATTGTGACCCAATTCACCCGAGCTGCTGCCTAATCCATCCGGCCAGACATCGGTAGCTGAATTCATTAACACCCACGTTGAATTCAATGCCGATGCGCATAAGAAAACAATCTTTGACTTAAATTCGTAAGTCTGGTTTGTTTCTGCATCCAAGATTTGAACACCGGAAGCTTGCTTCTTGTCTTTATCGTAGAGGATTTGTGTAACAATTGAAAACGGGCGCAACGTAAGATTACCCGTCTTCATCGCTGCGGGTAGTGTAGCAGATTGCGTACTAAAATATCCTCCAAACGGACAACCTCTCCAGCAGCGATTCCGGTATTGGCAATTTGTCCGGTTCTGGTGCGGTTGAGTTAGGTTAGCGCTACGACCAATGATCAGATGACGTTTACCGTTGTAGTGTGCCTCCATCCGTTTCTTTACCTCCTTCTCAGCACAGTTTAATTCCATGGCAGGCATAAAATCACCATCTGGCAACACATCTAATCCTTCTTTACTGCCCTGTATCCCCGCAAATTTTTCTGCATAACTATACCAGGGTGCCATATCCTCATATCGGATTGGCCAATCGATAGCAATTCCTTCTTTGGCATTGGCTTCAAAATCCCATTTATTGAACCGATAGCTCTGACGACCCCATGTAAGCGAACGGCCACCTACGTGATAGCCGCGATACCAGTCAAACCGTTTTATTTCTGTATAGGGACACTCTTTATCCCTTACCCAAAGGTCCAGCACGGTTTCGTTTAACGGGTAATCACGTTTTAATACCGGATAGTCGTTAATCATTTGCTGTGTTCGCCCTCCCCGATGCGGAAACTCCCACGCTTCCTTGGTTGCATTCGTATAATCCTTAATGTGCTCGATGTTTCGGCCCCGCTCAAGCATCAATACTTTCAGACCTTTCTCTGTTAATTCTTTTGCAGCCCATCCCCCGCTGATCCCGGAGCCAATTACAATTGCATCGTACGTATTTTGCTCCTGTGCATCAATGTTTAAATTCATAGAGATTGGTTAAGACGTATGAAGGTAAAAAAATATCGGCTAAAATATGCCTGAGAATTAATTCGCTTGTATAAATATCAAACCGGTAAGAGAAGGAAGATTAAAAACTAAACCCTATGGGAAGATTTTAAGCACTCAGACAGCGAATAGTTTTATCAAGGCACGGAAGAAACTTCCGCGTCAGTATTAGGTAGGTCGCACCTTTCGTCAAACTTGCCCGAATCTTGAAGATACCAATTTCCACTTACAGTTTATCCAGACGTATCGGTTTTTACTAACAATACCTTGAACTCTATATCTGAAAATAACATAAGCGCTATCCGATCTGATCGCCAGACTATCAAAACTAATGTGTGCTTTTATTTGACGGCTCTTAATTTCATCTGCGCTTAAGATGAGAACTGGCTGATCAAACTTTGTCAGTCTGAGTTCTCTTTCAAGCTTATCTGCAGCAATAACTAATTGTAAAGGTTTACCATTTTTATGCGTATAGTATGCTTCCAAGTTTGGATCATCAATTACAGCTCTGATGAGGTATTGAAATTGTCGCGAATCATCACATTTTTCTCCACAGGAATGTATACTCAGCAATACGCTTAGCGAGATTATAAATCGGAACTGCGTAATTAGCTTATTTTTCTTTCTCTTTCTCATTCTTTTTCTTTGTTTCCTCGATATTCCAACCAGAACCATTCCACACATACTTGCCTTGTGATAAGTCACCAAACTGGTTGGACATTGAAATAGCCCCACTGGCTCTGTTTACTCCCTGTTCTTCCTCACGTTTCTTGTTAAATTCTTTAATAACTTCAAGTGCGTCTTCAATGGAATCAATATCTCTTCCAAAAGCAAACTTCTCGAAAGCTTCTCCCCTTTCAAAGCCCGGATAGTTGAGCACTCAGACAGCGAATAGCTTTATTAAGGGACGAAAGAAAACTTTTTCACCCGCGTTTGAAGATTTACGCAGAGTCCCTTCGGAGACTCTGCGAAGAATTAAAGACAAGATGTGCTATTGCTCTTCATTTGTAGAGTGATAATTGCCTTGTCATTTTCAATTTCTGCATCATCGTCTGGGAATAACCGGATAGTGTTATTACACAGTTTCATTCTGTAGCGTAGTCGCTCAGGGCTGTAGGAGATAAGAGGACTTACTGGCCTGAACGATTCAAGCATGCAATAGCTTGGCGTTAATGCAACAACTTTGTACGAAGCAAGGGAACGCGTAGGAGTAGCAAATGAAATCAGTCCACCTACTTTTAAATGCTGTCCATTGTCAGCGATAACCGTAATAGCTGCCAGCTCATGCCAGGTCATCGAGTCATTGTTAAAAAGAAATCTCCTTAGCTCGCTTCGACCTTCAGCAATTACATAATCAGATTCTGATGCAGGTAGGGCATTTTCGTGCATGCATGGTCTTCCAGTGCAGCTTGCCAAAACCATAAAGACAACCCATAGGATCCTCATCTCATTAATTTTTCTTCTTTTTATAGTAAGGCGTCCGGATTCCTTCAACCGGTGTTGCGACATACGGCAAATCTCGATCAACATCCTTGATATGATTTACATTAAACATGAACGGAGTAGCTCTGGCACGGAAGTACTTCCGTGCCTTCTCTTCACGTTCGCTACACCGATCTTAAATCCTTTCAACAATACTAAAAGTTCGCGGAACTTAGTTCCGCAGTTCTATTTAAATAAACTCAATCTCTAACAAGCCTTTCCGTTTTGTACCATAGTCTATTGCACTGCTGTAAAGATAATCTTCTGCTTCATACACAATACCTTTTTCAACCGGATTATTGTGAATATACCGCAGCCGCTGATCAAACATGTCGTCTGTGTTTAGTTCGATGGGATGAAATTCGCTTTGCCAGAATTTATAGTGATGATGCTTGCCACTCTCGAGGCCAAATTTCCTGAATAACTCAAGCATCCATTCCTGTCTGCTTTCATGTTCATTACTTTCAATGGCTTTGCAGAGTTGTGTAGCTGTAAACTTTTTCAAGTCACGCATTATATTCTCCATCTTTATAGTTCAGTTGCCACCAATGATCATGTGCAGATGGTTTGTCATCAGGCACCATGCATACACAACAAGTCCTTTCTCACGCTGGCAATGCCGTATGGAATCAAGCAGAATGTCTTTGTAAACTCTCCTTGTAAATACATCAACCCAGCCTGCAGTTGCAAAGGTTATAAAGTACTGGCGTGACTGGTCGCGGATCTTGTACTTTTCGCTCATGACGGATAAGAGAGGGTTGTGGAACTAAGTTCCACATAACTTTTGTCCTTCGCAATAAGATTTTAAGCCCTCAGACAGCTAATAGTTTTATCATGGCACGGAAGAAACTTCCGCGCCAGTGTTGGGGATGTATGAAGGTAAAAAAATATCGGCTAAATACGATTGAGGCGAGGTTCAACACTTAAAATATTGAACGGATGTGATAGCTGCAACCTAAACGCTACCCTGTTTGATAATTTGTTGAGTAGCTGTTAATGAGCGAAACACATCAAATGTTTTACCTTGTGTTCGCAATGCACCAAGCGCATTGCCGTATTGTGCTGCGCCAATGTAGTCTTTTGGTTTTTGAAGCAGACCAAATCCTAATCCACCGGCAAAAGAATCTCCGCAGCCGGTTGTATCAACTACCTGCTTTACCTTAACCGCAGGAACAAGCTCTTCAACAAGCTTACCTTTCTTTTTGAAATAGACGAGGCAGCCGCGGGAATCTACCGTGATGTAAACACACTTTACTCCTTTCGATAAGCAATGCAAAGCAAACTTGCGCAGCTCATCCCGATCTACTTCATCGCTTTGTGCTTCCGTAAAATCACTGCTTTCATATTCCTTTTTATACCAGGAAGCATGTGCTTCTTCAAGATTCATTTTCAACACATCGATGTACGGCAGCCACACATCGCGATCAAGCCAGAACTTGCGCATCCGTTCTCCATTGATCAGGCAGGCTGTTGTCGCTCCGTGCGCATCAAAGATGATTGTGCCTTTGCTTTTTGATTTAAGATATTTCAGCGTTTCAAGCGAGATCTGGTAATCACTGATCGGGATAAAAACAAAAACATTACATGTTGTTAGGCGCTTAACATCCTGAGGGACAATGGGATCCATGTACCCTGTCTGACGTTCCAAACGGTTATTTACATCTGTAAAGCGAAGACTGATGATATCGCCCTGGTCATTCTCAGAAGTGATGTGCCTTTGATTGATGCCTTTGTAGCCTTTAAATACTTCAGCTACGTTATCCATGTCTACATTCCGAACATGCGATACCGGAATAATCTCGATCTTCTCACCTGCTAAAATAGATATTGCAATAGTCGGATGCGTAACACAGCCCCATTTCTGGACCAGCTCACGGTTATATGTAACGATATGATCGCGGGGAATCGGTCCGAGGATAGCAATCTTCTTCATGCTCAGGCGAGAACTTTTTCAAACGTTTTGTTGTGGCTCAACGAAACAGATTCGTTATTGATCTTAATCTCAAATGGTTCTCCCGAAACCAACGTTGTTTCAACGCGTTGACCACTCACTTTAACTTTGATAACTCTTCCCCGGAACTCAATCCGGAAAGAATATGACTTCCATTTTTTCGGAATGAAGGGTGTAAAGTGAAGCGTATCATTCTTGATTCGCATTCCACCAAAGCCTTTAATTACCGAAAGCCACGTTCCGGCCATACTGGTAATGTGGCAACCATCTTCTGTGTCGTTATTGTAATCATCCAGATCGAGACGCGATGTACGAAGGTACATTTCATACGCTTTCTCTTCGTAACCCAATTTCGAAGCAAGAATCACGTGTACGCACGGAGACAGCGATGATTCATGCACCGTCATTGGCTCATAGAAATCAAAATTACGTTTGATGGTTTCAGTATCAAAGTCATCTTCAAAAAAATAGATTCCCTGAAGGACATCCGCCTGTTTGATAAAGCACGAACGAAGAATCCTGTCCCACGACCATTTTTGATTTAATGGTCGGTCTTCTTTTGGAAGATCAGCAACCGGCATTAATTCCTTATCCAGGAAACCATCCTGCTGAAGATAAACTCCTTTCGTTTTATCTTCCGGGAAGTACATATTGTCTGCGATCTTTTTCCAGAGTGCGGTCTCATCCTCTTTCAATAAAAGCTGACTTTCAATCCTGGCGTATTCTTTACTGTATAATCCTCTAACTTTTCCCAATGACTCCAGCGTATAATTCAGTGTCCAGCGGGCAATGTAGTTTGTATACCAGTTATTGTTAACGTTGTTCTCGTATTCATTCGGGCCGGTAACGCCCAGCATCACGTATTTATTCTTGTCTTTTGAAAAGTTAACACGCTGCGCCCAGAATCTTGAGATCCCTACCAGCACATCCAACCCATGACTGGCGAGATAACCTTCGTCACCGGTATACCGGATGTAATCAAAGATCGCATAAGCAATAGCTCCGTTGCGGTGGATCTCTTCAAATGTAATTTCCCATTCGTTGTGGCACTCCTCACCATTCATGGTCACCATCGGGTAAAGCGCAGCTCCGCTCTTAAAGCCAAGCTTGCCTGCATTCTCAATCGCGCGCTGCAAATGCTTATGACGATAGATCAACAGGTTTTTAGCAACCTGCTGTTCAGCTGTTCCTAAATAAAACGGTAAACAATACGCTTCGGTATCCCAATAGGTACTGCCACCGTATTTCTCTCCGGTAAATCCTTTCGGCCCGATGTTTAAACGCTCATCTTCACCCGTATAGGTTTGTGTAAGCTGAAAGATGTTGAAGCGAATGCCTTGCTGGGCAGCAATATCACCTTCGATAGTAATATCACATTCCTCCCATTTGTGATACCACACTGCAGCATGCTCATCAAATAATTTATCAAAGCCTTTCTCAACAGCTTTGCTTAATACCTGCTGACAATTTTCTACCAATTTTTCTTTCGGATGGTTTTCTGAAGAAAGAACAGCTCCGTATTTATAGATAACAATTTCCTTTCCGTGAGCCAGATCAACCTGTGCGATATTGCCTGCATACTTTTCTCTTTCTTCAAGGTTGATTCGCTTAGTCACTTCCTTCCCATCCTGCACGATGGAATATCGCATTCCGGTTGCTACATGAAACTTTGTTTTCTTGGTTTGCGCAACTACAATCGCCTGCTGATCATCTGCCTTTTTGTATACCTCTTCCCAAAACTTTTCGTCATAGTTGGAGTCTTTATTAACCACATCTGCATCAACAGAGAGAGAGACAGCAGCCTTTGCAGAAAAATTCACAGGAGTTAGCGCATAGCGGATCGCCCCCACTTCGCCATTGGCCATGCTGCAGAAACGTTTGGCTTCGACATTTACCTGTTTACCATCCGGAAATACAGCCGAGAACTTTCTCGTAAGCAAACCAGTTTTCATATCCAGCGTACGAACAAAATTTATGACCTTACACTTTGCGAGATCAAGCTTTTGATTGTCGATGGAGATGTGAATGCTCGTCCAGCTTGGCGCGTTTAATACTTTAGCAAAATATTCAGGATAGCCATTCTTCCACCAGCCTACCCGCGTCTTATCCGGATAATAAACTCCCGCAACATAGCTGCCTGATAATGTCTCCCCGCTATATTCCTCTTCGAAATTTGCGCGCTGGCCCATGCGGCCATTGCCAATACTGAAAATACTTTCTGATATCTTGTTATAATGAGGGTCAAAGCCTTCTTCTATTATCTGCCACTCGTGATGCTTAAGATACTCCTTCATAGGGATGGGTTTTATCTATATCTTCTGAAGATCAGCGTACGTGAATTCCGCTATCGATCCTACAATTACATTTGCTTTACTTAATTGAGCAGGGGTTCCTACTCCCACACATTTCATTCCGGCCCGCAAGGCAGCCTCTACGCCTGCCTCCGCATCTTCAAACACCATACATGCTGAAGGACTCTGACCAAGTTTTTCTGCAGCCAGAAGAAATATTTCCGGATCGGGCTTACTATGTACAATCATATTTCCATCCACCACTGCATCAAATTCATCTCTTATACCGAGTATATCAATAATTGTTTGTGCATTCTTGCTGCTGGAAGCCAACGCGATCTGAATGCCATCAGTTTTCAGCTTTTTAAATAATTCCTTAACACCCGGGAAAAGCTCGTCTGCTTTCATGGCGTGAACGTATTCGGTGAACCAACCGTTCTTCCGATCCGCCAAAGAAGTTTTCTTCTGCTCTTCCAGCGATATGTTGGCGTGCTTTAAAACAATTTCAAGCGACTTCATCCGGCTCACGCCTTTCAGTTGCTCGTTTATCTCTTCCGTCAGCTCGTAATCAAACTCTTTAGCCAGTCTTTTCCAGGCCAGAAAATGATAATGAGCGGTATCAACAAGAACTCCGTCCAGGTCGAAAATACATGCTGTGATCAACGTGATATTATTTTAAAATCATTAGTTACTTCGCTTGATCACCCTAACTTTCACGCTTCCCTTCATTGTGCGGACTTCTGCAATATAAGCACCACTTACCAGGTCACTGACATCCCAGCTATCAGCAGAAATTCGTTTTGGAAATATTTTCGCCCCCTGCATGGCAATCATACTGATTGAAATAACAGGCTCTTCGGAAGCGATCTTCAGTATCTGTCCGGTTGGATTAGGATATAAGGAAACAGACATTGTTGCCCCATGTTCAATCCCCGTAATCACACTTGGCTTTTCAATCTTCACATCCGTGAAGATTTTATATTCACCAGCCTTTAACTGCACAGCAGAAGTTGCAAGGGCAACTGTTAACTCTGTTCCATTTGAATAATATTCATACCAGGTTCCGGTGTGCGGAAATGCAACAGCTACGTTTTGAGTAGCCACATCAAAGTTGACAGCAATTACAGCATTCATTTCTCCTGAATTTGCAGGAGAAGCTGAGTACGGATTATTCTTTAAAATCATTTGCTTGATCAAGCTGGCACCTCCTGAGATTGTTGGTGTTCCATCAGTAAATACATTGTAGGTATTGCGTAATCGCAATAAGTCACTGATATGCTGATATACAGCATATCGGGCCGGGTCTTCTTTATAATCCCATTTAACCGGCTTGCTGTAGGTACGACATCCATTGTTAATGGACCCATCTTCGCAATAGTTAATTGGAAAATCATACCCCAGTTCACCAAACTCCCAGAGCATTTTAGGCCCTGGAATTGTATAGAACAAGGTGGATGCTGCCTGAATGCGCTTTAACGCAACAGGCAAAGTTTTTATGTTATAGCCTGAAACGTTTTTACCGTTTTGCAGATTTCGGTACATCATGCGTTCCTCATCGTGACTTTCCATATAACCAACTGCATGATGCGCAGCCCAGCCTCTCAAATCCGTATTAATCCAGCTAAAGTCTGAATTACTTTCATAGCCCATCGAATTTTGTGCGTATGCATTTGTTACATTGGTCCAAAGCATCATTCCTTTTCCCTCGTTCAGGCGATACTCAGCCAATTCTTTTTCTTCGGAGTTGTCTGCAAAATGTTCGAGAATGATAATTGCATCAGCCGTATGTGACCAGATTGCATCAGCCATTCGTTTAAGTATCGCTATACGGGTGTTATCACGCACAGCAATACAGCCTTCATCAGATGTACTTCCACCGCACTTAGCGTTCTGTGTGAAGCCTTTGGAAAGATCGAATCGGAAGCCATCAACTTTATATTCATTGAGCCAATAATGGTTTACGGTATCGAGGTAAGCCTTTGTATAAGAACTCTCATGGTTAAGATCAAAAAACACGCTGTATGGATGTGTTGCATTTACGTTGAACCACTTGTTAGCCGCGGTAGGTTTGAATATCCCAAAATCAAAGTCCATCATGGCGTACGGATTTGGCGTGTCCTGATGATTCATGGCAATGTCAAGAATCACGGCAATACCGTTCTGATGACAAACATCAACAAATTCCTTTAGCTTATTCTTCGTACCATAAGCTTTATCGGGTGCAAACATAAACGTTGGGTTGTAGCCCCAGCTTTCGTTTCCATTGAATTCCATAATTGGCATTAGTTCGATGGCATTAATGCCTAATCGCTTAAAATAACCGATCGTATCAATCAGGCTTTGATAGTTCCGATCACCGCTGGCAAAGAAATCGCGCACAAGAAGCTCGTAGATAACCATATTTTCCTTTACAGGTTTCTGAAAGTTTGTAACCTGCCAGTTGTAGGGTTGCTGGCCAGTTTGCAAAACCGATACCCGGTTGAAATAGTCCAGATTAGTTAATGCTTTGGCGGGATAAGTCTTCAGATTGGGATAAATCGTACTAGGAATGTATTGATCTACCGGATCTAGTATCTTATCCGTATAGGGATCAGCAATCATCACCGTTTCATTCACCAGATACCGGAAAGCATATTCTTGTCCGGAATTCAGGCCGCTGAGCTCGAGCCAGAAATGCTCACCATCTTTTTTCATCTGATAAGCACTGCTGAGTTCCCAGTTATTAAAATCACCCAACACATACACCGATGTTTTGCCCGGAGCCCACAGGCCAAGGGTAGCTTTTGTTTGATCAGTGTGATAATTTATTCCATCAATAATGCCAACGGGTCGCGGTTGATTTACCGTTGCGCTTCTGAGTGTATATTTGAAGGAAGATGTTTTAATCGGATCGACAGCATTGTCAGCTTTAACCACAACTTCCGTTGTTCCGGAAGTTTCAGCAACCGTATGTGAATAAAAAAAGGTTGTAACATTTCCCGAAGACGCTGCTACCTGCGAACCATTTACTTCAACAGTTATTGACGCTGCCTGATTTGTATTAGCGGTAATCGGAATTGACTGACCTGAATTCACAAAGAATGATGTTTGTGTTGGTTGTGAGAGTGATATAGCAAAACCTTCCGAGAGGGTTATCAGTCTGTCATTATCGGTTTGTTTATTATCTGACCAGTTGACGGTTTTCAGTTTAATGCCGATCTGCTTTAATTCTGATGCAGGCTTATTAAAAAATGTTGTGGGTGTAATTGTAATCTGATAGATGTCAGGATTAACACTGATGCGGGTAGCTTTTGCTGCATCCTGTGCCGGAGAAGTTGCCGGGTTAACATTGGTTGGAGCGTCACAGCCACCGGAACATCCTTGTGAAACCCACATCCATGCCCATACAGGAGCGGTAGTGTTATTCCATGCATAATTGTCCAGCGAAGTTCCTTCCACGTTTATGGTTATAGTTACGGGTTGCGTTGGACTCGGAACTGCCGGGTTCGTAGTTACGATTTGCGCACCTGCACCATAGGAGAACAGTACTATAAAAAATCCAATCAGTAAAAATCTTTTCATCACACGATCATTAGCTCATTATCACTTTAAAAAATAAGGGCTGTCTACCCTTACGATCAGACAGCCCTTTTAATTTAAACCTAATCTTAATTTGGTGTTATCGTATATCGGTAGCCACCTACAGGATCAAGGATCATTTCAATGTGGTAATTACCTGCTCCAGGACTTGGAAGGTTAGTCGGATTTCCCGGTGAAAGTGACAGCGCAGTTCCTCCCAATCCATAATTAATATCCCACGCATCATTTGCCCGGAATTTAAACTCACCACCTGTAAGTGTAATATCAATTGACCAAGTATAGCCGGATACAAAAGCCATGTTGGTATCATTATCCCAGCCGCCTGGTGTTGCACTTCCAACAATACCCCAATCAGTTTTTACAACATTATATGACATCGTAGTAAAGTCTACTGTTACCCGATAGAATCCTGCTCCATCCGGAGGAGTAAGATTCTGCTCTCCATCCTGTATAATTTTTCCGGCATTGGCGCCATCACGGCCCCAATCGCCATCCCATGATCCAAGTGTTGGCAGAAATTTGAATTCGTCAGCAGCTCCAAATTGATAATAGATCTCAAATACACCTGCACTAAGTTTTTTCATCGGCAACGCTGCAGCATTATTCCAGCCTACAATTGAGCCTACCATATTTAACGTTTCCGGATAAGGCATTCTGACTAAATTAATCGCGTACGCCAAGGTTTGATCATTAAATGTAATCTTATAGAATGCATCCGTTGTTCCACCAGCTAAAACAAAGTTAGAACCGAACTGTACAGCTGTTCCGGTTAAACCACTTCCGCCATAGTTCTTGCCCGAAAGGTTGGCAGTTTCAAAAAACTTGAAATAGTCACCAGCTTTTAGTCTGATCTCCGCTAATTCCCATATGTGATCCGATTTCAATGTAAACTTATAAGTTGGAGGCCCTTGAAAATTGTTAAAGTTTCCAAAAGCGTACAAACCTGAAATATTGGCAGCATACGTCACAGCAGGAGTTATCGTATATGCAAGTGTTTGATCATTAAACGTAATATTCACAGGACCTGTGTAACCACAATTGGTATCCGGGCCACCGCCTGTAGTAACAGCCATTACCTTATCGCAATCGGCATCACCCCAGTCCTGATCAGTCCAGTCTGTTGTATTTTTGAACTTAAATTTGCCGCCATTTAGATTAACGTTCTGAGCTCTCCACGTGTAGGCACCAACAAGTTCCAGCGGAAGTGCACCCCATGAGTTGAACTCACCTGCAAGGTACATAGCATCATTATTGGCAGGATACAATGAAGTGATAATCGAAAAATCAATATCATACGTTATCGACTGCCCCTTACTGTCCTCTGCCGTTACGATCATTTTGTAATCGCCAGCGCCCAACAAATTCGAATCAAATTCAGAACCATCGATATTGATTGAATCCAGCGTACCCGAAAGATCTTCTGTTATGGCATACAATTCTGTACCGTCAGCATCCTGGATAGAAACACTTGCATTGCTTAATGGAGAATTCTGTCCATCGGCAAATACAACACGCACATCAAATCCTCCGATAACAACCTGGCCATTATCAAATGGGAAAGATTCCTGAATTGCCGGAGGAAAACTCAAAAGCCCGTCAACATCCACTTCATCCCGACATGATAATAATGGTATAAAGACCAGCAGCAGCATTAACTTAAATAAGTTCCTTTTCATACTCTGTCTATTTAATATTTTAATAATCATCATTTTGTTTAAGCTTTGGATTAGCCGCTAACTCGGTAGCAGGAATTGGATATATATCCCGGAATTTCGCAGTAGTAACCCCTGCTGCAACTCCGCCTTTCCATGGCCAGATTCCGTTTTCAGTAAACTGGTTAAACCGAACCAGGTCTACTCTTCTGTGTCCTTCATAGTACAGCTCACGTCCGCGCTCATCCAGGATGAAATCAAGTGTGAGGTCAGCTCCAACGATGTTACCGGTTGTACCATTGTATGCACGCTCGCGAAGATCGTTAACATAGCCCAACGCTTCTGCACTGGTTGCACCCGAACCTCCTCGCAATACGCACTCAGCAACCATCAGATAAACATCTGCCAGTCTGAACATTGGGAAATCAGTATCCATGTACGCCTGGCTTTTTGCCAAACTACCATCTGATTTAAGATTGGTGAATTTCATTACCGGAAAGCCACCACCTGTATTCCAGCTTGCAATGTCTGTAATTTCACGGGTGAAAGGCGCATTTCTGTAGAATAT
>CAZHQP010000026.1:0-17282 GCA_964534735.1 uncultured Roseivirgaceae bacterium | reverse complement strand
GATCAAGGATGAATGCGTATTCCTGCGCAGTTTCTCTATAAACTTTAAATCGGCCGGTTGTTCCACCATGCCCTGTTTCCATATTTGTGCGGAGCAGCAGCGTATTCTTGTCGGTTTTCATGTCGCGCAGTTTGGCTACCCATTTTGCAGGCTCCCAGTATTGAACCTGCGAATCGTGCAACCCGGTTGTTACGAGCATGTTCGGATACGCTTGCGGCTTCACCTGATCGTAAGGCGAGTAATCGAGCATGTACATGTACGACTCCTGATTTTTCGGATTGCCCCACTCGTCAAACTCACCGGTTGTTAATGGAATGCTTTCGTCAAGCATAGTCGAAACCACATCTACAAATGGAACTGCAGCGATCACACCTTTGAACAAATCAGGGCGCATGTTCACAACGGCACCCATCAGTAACCCGCCCGCACTTCCGCCAGAAGCAAACAGGTGTTCAGGGGTTGTATACTTTTCTTCGATAAGGAATTCGGCACAGTCGATGAAATCGGTAAACGTATTTTTCTTTTTAAACATCTTGCCATCTTCATACCATTGCCGGCCCATTTCTTGCCCGCCCCGAATGTGAGCTATTGCATACACAAAACCACGGTTGAGCAAACTCAGGCGTGTAGATGAAAATGTCGGATCCATGCTCGCGCCATACGATCCGTAACCGTATAACATCGTTGGATTGGTTCCGTCTTTCTTGATTCCTTTCTTATATACGATCGACATCGGAATTTTTGTACCGTCTTTGGCAATAGCCCACAATCTTTCAGTTTGGTAATCTTCCGGATTATAGCCGCCTACAACTTCCTGTCGCTTCAGCAATTTCTGCTCACGCGTTTTCATATTGTAATCGTAGGTAGAATTTGGCGTAGTCATGGATGTATAGCCGTAGCGTAACAAATCGGTATCGAAATCCAGGTTGGTGGATGAATAGATCGTGTAGGCCGGCTCATCGAACTTCATGTAATGTTCGTCATTCGATTTTTGATTCATGATGCGAAGCTGGGTGCTGGCATTGGAACGCTCGCTGACCACGAGAAAGTCCCGGAAGATGTCAATGCCTTCTAACAAGGTGTTGTCGCGGTGGGCGATTTTTTCTTTCCAGTTTGATTTGGCAGTCTTTGTATCGGGAGTTTCCATTAACCGGAAGTTTAAGGCGTCCCAGTTCGTTACGATATAAAACTTATCCTGGTAGTGATCAATTGAATATTCATGCTTGGCTTCACGCGGTGAGAAATTTGACCAGTTTCCGTCTGGCGTATTCGCATTCAGGATCTGGTAATCGCTGGTAAGAGTGCTGCCGGATGCGATAACCAGGAACTTCTTTGATTTGGTTTTATAGATGCTTGTGTAGAATGTGTTATCCTTCTCCTCATATACCGTAACATCTCTTGAAGGCGAAGTATTCAACTTATGCTTCATGATCCAGCGCGGAAGAAGCGTTATCGAATCCTTGCGGCTGTAGAAAAAAGTCTTGTTGTCATTAGCCCAGGTTATGCTACCGGTGGTATTGGCAATCGGCTCACCCACGAGTTTTCCGGTAGTGAGGTCTTTCACGTAAATCGTGTAGCGTCTGCGGCTGACAGAATCTTCGCCATAAGCTAACAGGTTATTGTCTTCACTTACTTTCAAACCTGCTATTGAGTAATAGCTATGGCCTTTAGCCATTTCATTCACGTTCAACAGAATTTCTTCAGGAGCTTCAAGCGTACCCTTTTTACGGCAATAGATCGGATACTCTTTACCTTCTTCAAAGCGGCTGTAATACCAGTAACCATTCAATTTATATGGAACAGATTCGTCCGTTTGTTTGATGCGGCCAACGATCTCTGTGTAAAGCTTTTCTTGTAACGCTTCGGTGTGCTTCATTTTAGCCGCGAGATAGTCATTCTCATCGGTCAGGTACTTGATCACCTTGCTTGTAACTTCATCTTTTTGCTTAGCATTCTTTTGTGCATCCGTAAGCCGCATCCAATTATAGTTATCAATGCGATTACCGGTGAGTGTATCAGCTTTCTTTTCGGCAACAGGAGCAGCAAGATCATCTTGCTTCACCTCGTCTTTGGCGGGGTTACAGGCGTTCATAAGTACTGCAGCACATACGACTGCATAAAAGTATTTTAAGTGTTTATTCATATAGGGAGATTGAATCTTAAAGTAAGAAAATATCAGGCAAACAAGCCATGCCATTGGCGGAATCTATAACCCTTTTGTCAAGAATTAATAATTCCAAAAAACTGGCTTGAAAAATGATTGTAGAGCCTTTTTAGGCCACATAAATGATTTTGCCGATCTTCGAAAAGAATCCCACAGCTATGAACCGAAAAATACTCTCCTTAACTATTGCTTTATTGGTTGCAATAGCGCCTGAAATATTCGCTCAATCGGAAACATTCGACTTGGCAACATTTCTCCCTCCGGTTGGGTGGAAGAAAGAAACTAACAACAGCGCGGTTTCCTATTTTGCTACGAACTCCGTTTCGCGTAGCTGGTGCCGGGTAACTATTTTCAAAAGTATCGGAAGCAGCAATGATAACCGATTTCGATCATGAGTGGAATGAATTGATCGCCAAATCCTACACCGGAACAACAAAGCCGAAACCGGATGTAACGGAAGAAGACGGCTGGACCGCACAGTCGGCTGCAAGTCTGTTTACCTTTCAGGGTCAGCAGTGTCATGCTTTGCTGATCGCGATAAGCGGCTATGGAAAAGCACTAAGCGTAACGGTGATCATGAACAGTGAAGAATACAAACGCGAGGTAGAGTTGTTTCTTAGCTCCATCAAATTAAAAAAGCCTGAAGTGCCTGTCGTTGTTCAGACTGTTGTCAACCAATTTTGATGATGGCTGGGTTGCGCAACCTTTTGCCGACTATGTGAAGGTTACAAAAGGTAACACTACCGTGCTGCTGCATTACGCGATTGAAATAACAGACGATATACGGCAGGGTAATAATATGGAAGGCGTTCTGTTTGATAAAGTAATCCTTCCGCGATACAATGTTTCAAACATTCGGAAGTTTGACAATGGCGGTCCGTGTTACTTTTGTATTTACTTTTTTGAAGCCGATGGCGTGGATAAGGTTTCTGGAAGAAAAGTTCACATTGGCTTTCGGGTGATCCCCGTTAACGGGATTGCACGGTGTATCGAAATTATTTCTCCTTCGCAGGCTGACTTTCAACGAACATTTCCAAAGCATGAAGCTGTGGAAGCTATGATGAACTACAACAAGTTTGCAGTTACGTTGAAAGACATTGTCGGAACGTGGGAGGAGAGTAGTGGTTCAGCGGTTAATATGTACAGCACGGTTACCGGTGCATACGCTGGAATGAACACAGCTTCATCTGCGCATAAGTTTATCTTTAATTCAGACGGTACCTATAAAAGCGAGCACAGCGGTGCGAGCGGTATGGTGGGAAATATGCAATTCTTCAGTCAGAAGTATTTTGGCAAAGCCACTGTTACCAACTGGGACATCACGCTTCCGAACCGGTTTAATGGTAAGACCGATGTTTTCTGGGCTCAGTTCGAAGCCGTACGGGGCGGGCGTGTACTGCGCCTGGTTGACAAGGCTTATTCAGCCATGGATTACAACCTTGTAAAAACTCAGTAGCTGTCCATTACCATTAAAAATTGGTGAGGGTGGTATCGTGGAAACCCAAAACAGCAAGGCGTACACCCAACGAAATTTCATGCGTGGTAAACCTTGTGCCGACTGATTTATTCGTAGGTAATTCAAAAACATATCCGAAACGCCATTTCTCATGATAGATTGTTTGAAGCAGAACTCCGTAGGTTTTAAAATTCCGCGTAAACAAGCCTGCTGTATGAATGCTGTTGAAGATGAAGTTTGCACCGATATCCGTTGAGGCAGTTGCACCCTTCACAGCCCTTACCAAAGCTGTTGGTTTGAATTTGATCTGCTCATTCAGGTACAACATATACGCACCGAATAAATAATAGTGCTGATTGTAAAGTTCAAACTCGCTCTCTCCGGCACTGAACTTGGTCGGCAAAAGGCGTGGCACGGAAAGCCCGATTAAAAAGTCTGATCCTTTTAAGATCAATCCCGCACCCAGATTTAGTTTGGTGCCGCGTTCGTTGTTCATGAACGCTTCATCGTCCGGATCATAAATGTTCAGATCGGAGTTGTCGATTCGATAATTCAATAATCCGGCTTGTAAGCCAAAGCTTAACGTCCGGTCATGCCCGAGATCAAGCTTGTAGGCAAACGAAGCATTCATTTCGGTGTTCTGCGTGTTACCGATCTTATCGTGCGAGAACACGAAACCGACACCTGCTTTATTATCCAGCAGTGAAGTGCTTCCGTTCAGGTTGAACGTGTTCGGCTGACCTTCAAAACCTGCCCACTGGATCCGATAGCTTCCGTTGAGGTTCAGGTTATAATTTAAACCTGCATACGCGGGGTTGATCACCATCGGGTTAAGCATATACTGTGAATAGATGGGGTCCTGCTGCGCGATTGCCTTAAGACTCATGACAAGCAATACAAGGGGTAGTAGTTTTTTCATACGGGCGCGATTTTGACAACTCAAGGTGCAGATAAACGTCCTGCCGGTAAATCGCATAATGATGTGATGGAACCTTCTTTCCTTTCCTTCCGTTCAAGACTTCTTAGGCATTTTTCATGAGCGAGCGGCAGAAATATTACTTTTTACTCATCCTGATCCTGGGCGCATTGGCCACCATCAGCCCGTTCTCTATCGACATGTATTTGCCCGGCTTTCCGGCCATTGCACTCGACCTGAAAACATCGATTGATCAGGTGCAACTTTCGCTCACGGCTTATTTAGTTGGTATCGCTTTTGGACAATTATTATACGGGCCATTGCTTGACCGCTTCGGAAGAAAGCGTCCATTATATATCGGGCTGGCTGTTTATATCCTCGCATCTGTTGGCTGTGCGTTTACCGAATCCATTCATGCGTTGATCTTCATGCGCTTTTTGCAAGCGCTTGGTGGCTGTGCCGGAATTGTCTCCGCACAGGCGTTGGTGCGTGATCTTTTCCCAACCAATAAAACTGCGCAGGCGTTTTCATTGATCACGCTGGTGATCTCGGTTTCCCCGATGGTTGCACCAACCGTGGGCGGTTACGTCACGGCACACTTTGGCTGGCATTATGTGTTTGTGATCCTGGCGGTGATCACCTTGCTTATCCTCATCGCTGCGTATTTCTTTTTACCGCAAGGACGGGGCGGTGATCCATCCGTTTCACTCAAACCAAAAGCCGTTGCTAAAAACTTCTATTCCGTTGTTCGCAATCCGCAGTTCCTTGTGTATGCGGTAACGGGCGGCATCGCATCAGCAGCACCGTTTGCGTATATCGCTGGGTCCCCGAGTGTGTTTATGAATCTATATGGACTTACCGAACAGCAATATGGCTGGGTGTTTGCGTTGCTTGCCTTCGCGATGATCGGATCGACACAGCTGAATCATTTTATCTTAAAGAAATTTACGAGTGAACAGGTTATCCGCTTTGCGCTGTTGTACCAGACGTTCATGGGCATCGTATTGGTCACAGGCGTATACTTCCAGTTGTTCAATGTGTACACGCTGATCGCGATGATGTTTATTTTCTTTTGCGGCCAGGGCATTACCGGTCCAAATGCAACGGCTTTGTCATTGGCGCCCTTTGCAAAAAATGCAGGCAGCGCTTCCGCATTGTTTGGCAGCTGGCGGTTGGGTGCGGGCGGAATTATCTCTGCGATCGTAAGCTTGTTTCATAATAATACCGCGTTGCCGATGGTGGCCACGATGGCCGCCTGTGCGATTGTTGGTCTGACTATTTTAACACTGGGGAATTTCCGGGTAAAATATAAAGCCCGCAAAAAGCAGGTCGAAGAGGCAACGTCAATTATTCACCCGAGTGTACAGGGGGATATGGATTAGAGGTTATTTGATGTCAACGTTTGAGTTTATGCAGTGCGGGGATTAGGGGGGCTTAGCAATGAAGCGCAGCGGAATGCTAAGACCGACCTGCTCCGAAACTGTCCCACGTTACTGAACGAAATTAAGAAAATGCTCTTAATACCTACACTGAACCCCCGCATTGCATAAACTTTTTGTTGGCGGTAGTTGTTTCATTGTCAAATCTTGAATTTGATTATAATATTATTCAACAAGTCCTCAATGAATTCTAGTGCTTTGCTCTCAATTACTTTTACAGTAGAAGGATGTGCATAGGTATTCCTAATTCCTAATTTGGTGTCCAGTATCTTTCTAACGTCATTTGTTATTATATTTCCAGCTCTTAAAAACTCAATAAACTTGACTTCGGGTATTTCTGAGAAGTCGTCTTTGGTTGCAACTGTTGTTATCTTGATTCTTTTGTCTGTGTTCTTTGAAAGAGCCAAGTTAAAATTTGTTAACTCCTTACTAAGTACAAATTCATATAAATGGTCTAAAGTTAGATTCCAGACCATGACTATCGCTGCTCTGTAAGCTGATATTTCAAAACAGTCAATTGCTTCCTTTAAAAATTCATTCTCAACTGGACTCTTTACATGATTAAGAATTTGCCTTAAGTCTTGACTAACTTTTGCTTTTATCGGCTTTTTAATAATATTCTCCTCAAGAATAGTCTTCATGTTTCTATGAAGCTGATAGCCGTCTTTAATTCTAAGGAACTTTGGAAATGGTTTGTCCTTAGGTTTAAGATTGTTTGTCAAGTATTGTGATATGTTGCTGTAAGGTGTAACCTCACTCAAAATGAAACACTCACGAATCGGTGTTCCCTGCGTAGTCCCGAAGTTGCACTCAACGGTCAAATAGTATAGGAAATAGTCAACTTGGTCACTCGACTTCAGATTGAAAAAATCCTTGATGTTTGAAGTAAACTTAGCAAGTTCCTCCTTGCTTATTTTACTTGGCATTCTTCTTAGCTATGTCGTGTTCCATATGATTCATTCCAGGAATGGTGAACTTTATATCATCCCAGTCAGCAACGTCTATCCAGTTTTTCCTATTTTTTTGATTGGTCAAAGTTTGCCTAAAGTGTTGAGGTATCTTTTCGCCAAGCTCTTTGTAAGCAGTAAAAATATGATTAATAGTTACTTTCTGCTCTTTTAATATTTCCTTGAGATAATAGACTATCATTAAAGTCAATTCTTCACCACTCTTTATTTCATATTTGGCTGCATAGTCTTTTAGTGAATCCTTTCCCTTTGGTCTGAGGTTTAAATCAGTCAGAAATTTAACTTCTCCTGTTGGTTTAGTTTTAGGTTTTGTCCCCGTGTTGGCTGTTTTTACTGATGTCCTTTTTACCTTTTCCTTCTCAGTCGTTTTAGTGGTGTCGTCTAGTGTAGGGTCGGGTATCTGAAAATTAGCTTTCTCAATTAGTTCTTTAAAGTCTTTGTAAATCTCTTTAACAAAGTCCTCGCTACCCTCAACTTCTAAAGTCCCATTTGTGATGTTAACTGATAACTTGCTATTCATAATATTTCGAAGTTTAAATCTGTCCAGAAACAATTACCGCCAACACTCGAATATACGCAATTGCATATATTTCAAATATATCAATAAGAAAGGTGCATATAGCCACTCAAAATAGACGCTATGTGCACCTTCAAAAATCAGGTTACGGCAATTCCTTAATCCCAATATTCCGGTACTGATGCTTTGCTCCGGGCGCCCACGATTCCAAATGATCCCATTTACCAGCGGAAGAAGAGTATAATGCAGTCCAGTGTGATTGCAACCCGATCATGCCCTCGGTTGCCTCGTTGATGAAATCATTTTTTGGCTGCGTTACATCCCACATTTGAACGCCATTGATCCATAACGTGAGATGCGGAATATCGCCAGTCATACGCAAGCGAAATGAATTCCATTCGCCCGGTTTCCAGACTTCGGCAAGTTTTTCGGCCCGCACGGACTCGCTCACAGGCATTCGTTCACCGTACAAGCTGCCCGTACTTTTAGCCAGTTCATCCAGTTCGATCTGATAGGCAACTCCGCTCTCGGTTGAGCGAATGAAAATTCCCCCATTGGTATACAGATCAATTTTTACTTCGATGTACAATTCAAAGTTCTTGTACTTTTTGTCGGTCAGTAAAACACCACCTTGTCCGTATGGCTGCTGCGTTACTACGATCACTCCGTTTTCAACGCGGAAGTTTGGCGTGGTACCCTGGTGGGTAGTACGACTGACATGCCAGCCTTTTAAGTTCTTTCCGTTAAAGATCGGTTTGAATCCTTCCGGTAATGTAATTACCGGGCCTGTCCCGGCATTTGCTTTATCAGCACTTGAATGGGGGATCGCGGCACGGGCCTGCCTGCCGGTAGGCAAGGGCTGCAAATGTATAGCGCGATTAAGATTATCTCTTTGTTTTACTTCCATCACAACCCTGAAGCCTACATCAAACCCGTTCCCCGGCCCTGCAGAATGATTCATGTACGTGGCATTTTTTACATCGCCCGTGAATGATGATCCCTTTAATACGTGTTGCTTGCCTTTTTTCGGTGGCACCGGATCGGCAAAAATGTTCTCGTTATAAACATCGGCAACCCATTCCCAAACATTTCCGAGCATATCGTAAATGCCCCATGCATTCGGTTTTTTCGAACCCACGGCAGACGTTGTCTTTCCCGATAACACGGCTGTTTCAAAAATATCTTTCCAGGCGATGTCGTTTTTGTTGTCGGCACGCGCAGCATATTCCCATTCAAATTCTGTTGGCAAGCGATACGTATGTGCTTTGTCCAGCTTATTCAATTCTTTAACGAACTGCTGGACATCACTCCACGTTACGTTTTCCACCGGATGTTTATCGACATCATCGGAAACTTTGCTTGCTGTGAATACGGAAGGGTTGCTGCCCATCACCCTGGTCCATTGCGCCTGTGTAACTTCAAATTTTCCGATGTAGTAAGCCTTATCAATCGTTACTTCAAAGCCGGGCATGTATGCAGCTTTCGCGAGTTCCTCTGCTTTCACATATAGTGAATCCGGCAAACGATCTTTCGGATCATCGGGGCGGTCAACGGTAGGCTCGAACTTTCCGATCGTCATTGTACCGGGTTGAACCAGCACGAATTCCATTCCCAGAGAATTTGTGAAGCTCTTCTCCTGCGCGCTGACAGCGACTGACGTCAACAATAAAATTACGATCAACCTGAATTGCATGTTTACTTTTTGTTTCTGTCGCGATCCCAGTTTGTATTTTCCGCCCGTCCGAGTTTTCCAATTTCCAGGTCGCGAAGTGTTGCACCGCCTTCTATTTTGTATTGTGTAAAACCCCGCACCTTCTTCACTTCATCAACGGTTACCACGGATGATTTATTGGCGAGGTCGCTGCTGTTACGAATGTAGCTTAACACCGAAGCAATGTATTCATCGGTGTTGCCGGCCATAGCAGGCATCACATTTGGATACGTTTTACCATCTACCGGCCCTTGCAAACCAAGCAACATTAATTGAATGAGGGCGATCTTATCGCCTGTTACGCGGGCGGATCCAACCAATGGTGGTGCCGGCATCGGATTGCTTCCGATCAGAATTCCTTTGCCATCCGGACCGTGACAAGTCGAGCAAAGCTGCTTGTAATTTACCGCGCCTTTCGAAACAAGGTCACGCTCTTCCGGGCTCAGATTTTTTATCCGTGCCAGCTCTTCTTCGGTTTTAATTTTTGTCTCTTCGTATACTTTGTAAGAGAACTGCATCAATTCATTGTCCTGATTCGCGGCAAGCAAATCGTTCACAAGCTTTTGTGCCGCGGCCATTTTATTCGTGCGCAATGAAAGCATCAGCTGAATTTTAACATCTGCACTTGCATCTTTTTGCAACTTGGTCAATTCACTAATCATTTCTTCATCATTCTTATTGATGAAGGATTCGCTTGCCCACACCGCACTTTTGCGAACATTCGGATCGTTATCCGAAAAGGCTTTAAAAATTGTTGGCTTGTCGAGCGACTCAAGTCCTTCCAGTGTCCAAAGTGCGTGAATGCGCGCTAACGGATTTTTTTCCTCCGCGGCCATTTTTTTCAATTCGGGAACGATCGATTTATCATTCCGAACAATGATCGTTTGCTGCGCCATGTCTCGCCACCAGCCATTTGGATGTCCTAAATGCTTTACCAATTCAGCCGGTGTTTCATTTAACATATTCGGCTTCGTGGTGTCGCGCTTAAAGTTGTCGTGCACGATTCGGTAGATGCGGCCCATGCCGCGAATTTTATCAAGCCCGAGTTCGGCAATCTTACCGGCTACGTAAGAACCCGGCTGCGTCCATTCACTTTCCTGGATGATGCCATGATACATGTCGATAATATAAAAGCATCCATCCGGGCCGGTGTATGTATTCACCGGACGGAAATTCATATCCGCGGAAGCGAGCCATTCTTTTTCATGATAAGCTGGTTCGATTACAATCTTGCCATTTTTGTTGAGCACCTTTCCGCGCTTGATGACGCGTGCTACCGGTTCGGGAATAAAATAGTCGCCCACCATGTCAGCCGGAAGGCGATCGCCCCGGAAAACAACCTGGCCAGCACCCGATGTAAAGTGAATGAGTGTGTTGTCATCGCGTCTTCCTTCGGGGCCGGTATTCGCATCAACATTGCCGATTACTGGCCACAGATACGTGAAGTCTTCCGAATATTGGTCGCGAAGGTTTAATGAACCGTACGCAGGCATCTGCTGAATTTGTACAGCCGGCAATCCTGGTCCTGCTTCCGAAAAATAAAGCCGGCCGTAATTATCATTGGTCAAACCCCATTGCCCAAACATATGATCGACAAGCGTATCGATGATCAGTTTTCCATTTTTGTACTTGTAGCGGAAATTGTCGCGGGAAGGGTAAATCCAGTTATCGAGGTTCCAGAGAAATCCTCCGTTTTGATGTTCAAGATTCCGGGCATCAACGGCATTGTTTTCAAAAATTATTTTTTTCTGATCGGCAACACCATCGTTGTCCGTGTCTTTATAACTCCAGACGTGCTGAACGTTTGTAATGGTGATATAAACTTCATCGCCAACAGGCAACACGGTGCGCGGCAACACCAGGCTGTCAATAAAAATGCTTGACTTGTCCATCTTTCCGTCACCATCGGTATCTTCGAGTCGCATCACCCGGCTGGTGGGTTCATATTCTTCGGTTCCGTTAGCATCCTTCATGTACGTATTCATCTGTACCACGTATAACCGGCCATTGCCGTCCCATGCCATCGCTACCGGTTCCTGCACCATAGGTTCACTGGCAACAACTTCCGCATGATAGCCCGGAGGGAGCTGAAATTTTTTCACTGTTTCTTCGGGTGACAAGGGTGTCGGATCGGGATTAGCTGTGATGAACTTGCGCTCGAATCCATCTTCATTTTTTTGTTCGGGGGCTGAGCAGGCTGTGATAACGGCCAGAAAGAATAGAGATATATACTTTTGATTTACAGACATATCGATGGGAAAGAAAACTATCGCGCTAATGTGATTAATTATTTTTTCCCGCACAATCCATTGTCCATAATCTGCTTACAGGCTTTATGAACCGTTAATGTAGTTCCGACTGAAACGCGAACGAAATTCGATACCTTGCAGCCTGTAAAAATCCTAAACCATGAAAAAACTCTCCGTGCTGCTTCTGGGCTTATTGTTTGTCTGCTTCGCATGCAAAGAAGAAGGTCGCCCCGAAGTGTTTTCCAAAATCAATTCTGAAGTTTCTCAAAATTCAAAAGCATATTCAACACTAAAGGAAGCCACATCTACGATTGGGCACCGCCTTACGGGATCGGAGAACGGAAAGAAGGCTGAGGAGTATACGTTCAACAAGTTTAAGGAGTATGGATTTGAGGATGTAAAATTCCAGGAGTTTGAAACCAAAGCCTGGGCCCGCGGAACGATTCACGTAACGATTGATGGTGATACGGTTAAAGCGGTAACGCTCGGTCATGCTCCTGTTTCGGCTGACGTAACCGGTGAACTCGTGGATATGGGCAACGGTCTTGATGCCGACTATAAAGCAAAGCCGGGTGCAGCAAAGGACAAAATTGTTCTCATATATATAGGTGTACTGGAGGGAAGTCCGGAAGGGACTAAAAATTTGCACCGGAGTGAAAAGACAGCGATTGCCATCAACAATGGAGCAAAGGGCGTAGTAATTTTCAATCAGGTTGATAAAGGTGTGTTGCTCACAGGGACCGCATCTGTTACGGGCGAACTGATTCCGATTCCCGCGATTTGCATTGCGAAGGAGAAAGGTTTTGAACTTAAAGAAAAATTAAAAGCCGGCAAGAAAATTCAGGCTCACATAACAATGACGAATCACAGCGATGTGATTAAGGCCCGCAACGTGGTGGCTACGCTGAAAGGTTCCGAGCTTCCGGAGGAAAAAATTATTATTGGCGGACACCTGGATTCGTGGGACCTTGCCACTGGTGCCATTGATAACGGTATTGGATCGTTTGCCGTGCTGGATATCGCGCGTGCATTCCAGGCGAACAAGCTTAGGCCCAAGCGCACAATTCAGTTTGTGATGTTCATGGGCGAGGAGCAGGGCTTGCTCGGATCGACCTACATGGTGGAAGAAGCTGTGAAAGACGGTTCGATTGAGAACATCAAGTATATGTTTAATATTGATATGGGCGGAAATCCGATTGGTGTAAATGTGGGCGGTAAGCTGAACGACACTACGTTCTTCAAATCGATTGGTGCGGATATCATGGCGATTGATACGATCTATAAAAACAAATTCAGTAATCGGTCAGGCTTACACAGCGATCATCAGCCATTTATGCTCGAAGGTGTTCCGATCCTCAGTGTGACCAGCAATCTTGATCGTTCGATCTATGGCTGTTATCATTCCGATTGTGACGATTTTAACCTTGTGAATGAAAATCACATTCGTAACACGGCACGTTTCGGTACGATGATCTTATATGCACTTGCTAACGCGGATAAACTCCCGGCCGATAAGATGGACAGTGAAACGACAAAACAATTTATGATCGATAACGGTCTCGAAGAACCACTCCGGATTGCCGGGGAATGGAAGTGGAAATAATCGATCTGATTTAACTTAAAAAAATGTCCTGCTCGTCAGGACATTTTTGTTTGTGTCTATTTGGTGTTAATCACGCTTTAGCGACAAGTAGCCAGTTTGTGTCTTACCTCCCGACAGTTCAATCTTGTAATAGTAAACGCCTGTGGGAAGTTCTTTGCCGTTCTTGTTCAAACCTTTGAACGAGCGATCGTCATTATTGTAGTTATCGGTTTCAAACACGAGGTCGCCCCAACGGTTGAACACCGACACGTGATTTTTTGCAAACAGTTCAATGTTGGCAATCCGAAGAATTTCATTTTTATCATCTCCATTCGGGGAGACGGCATTATAGATAACGATGTCGCCCTCAACTTTTATCGACAAGACTTGTTGCGAACAAGCACTAAGCAGGTCGCAAACTTCAATTGAAACACGATCTACACCGATGAAGATGATGGAACCGTAGTCAAGGACCAATTCAGACGAAGCATTGATGCTGGCTGCAGCACCCTGCTCGGATGTATTGTTAACTAATGCAAGCGTGCTTAAGTCCAGGTTGTTGTCCGGATCGCTAAGCAGGCTTAACAACTCAACGGTTACAATTCCATTAACCGGTACACTTGCAGTGGTGGATGAAATTACCGGTGGTTGATTGTTTGACTGAGTAACGGTAAAGTCAGTTGCGCTTGTTGCGGTGTTTCCGTCTACGGAAACCGAAATTTTTCCGGTGGTCGCTCCGGCAGGCACTACAACAGTAATTGAGGTGGCCGTACTTGCCGAAACTACTGCCGTTACTCCGTTGAACTGAACGATGTTGCTGGCAGGTGTGGTACTGAAATTAGTTCCGGTAATTGTGACGGTTGTGCCCACGGGGCCGGAAGCAGGAGTGAAGCTGGTGATGGTTGGCACGGCCAATGTCCCGCACACTGTCCCCGAAGGCGTATCTCCTGTGATGGTCCAACCCTTTGTTACTGTTAAGTTAGAGCGTGCCGCTACGGCATTCGTGCCGTATTGTCGTCCGGTGGCACCCAGTGATCTGCCTGCAGGCGTAGCCGGATTGGCGCTCCAGCCGATTAATGTCGCGGAATATTTATCGCAGTCCATGCCGCTGTTATTAAACATCGATCGAAGGTCAATTCCTGCACCCAACGTCCAGGCGCCAACGTTCTGATTAAAGCCTGTGGCTCCATCAAACATACCAAACATAGTTGTTACAGCAGCAGTGTTCCATACTCCTATGTTTTGGTTGAAGGCGGTTGCTCCCGAAAACATTTCACTCATCGTTGTAACAGCGCTTGTGTTCCAGGTGCTAATGTTTTGATTGAAAGCAATTGCATTGTAGAACATATACTCCATATCGGTAACCGCGGCAGTGTTCCATGTGCTGATGTTTTGATCAAAAGCATTTGCCTGGTAAAACATACTGTACATGTTTGTAACGGCCGATGTATTCCATGCGCCAATGTTTTGATTGAAGATACTGGCCTGTTGGAACATGGCCGACATGTTTGTTACCTGCGATACATTCCAGGAACCCATGTTGGCTGGCGAATTGAGGTTACTGCATCGCCTGAACATATTGGCCATACTGGTCACGCCCGATAGATTCGGTAGATCGGCAGCGGTTACTTGCAGGTTAGTGCTTCCGTAAAACGCATCAGCCATGCTTGTCCAGGCTACGTTGCCCCATTGCTCGACTTGTGTAAGCCTGTTGCGGTCTGTTCCGTTGTTGATAATGATCCGCTGGAAATTGGCTGGCGCGATCAGTAACCGGATTGTTGAATTAACAGGTAATCCAGTGATGGTGAGCGTAGCACCAGACCATGAACCACTGCCCGAAGCTGTTCCCGGAGAAATTTCCTGCCACGTGTAGTTAGCGGTTCCGCTGGTGGCGGTGCCAAACGTGAGTTGTGTTGCGCCTGAACCGGCAGTCGCAAGGTTCCATTGCGTAACAAAATTATCCGTTACGATGAAGTCTGACGAGCTGTTTGCCGTTACACAATTTGTGACAACCGAAATTTTTCCCGTGGTCGCAACAGCAGGAACTGTTACGGTGATGCTTGTAGCCGTGCTGGCGGTAACAACGGCTGCAGTTGAATTAAACGTTACAGTGTTATCAGCAGGAATAGTGCTAAACCCGGTTCCGGTAATGGTAATTGTATTACCAGCAACACCAACGGCTGGTGATACCGAGGTTATACTTAGAGGTGCACGTACGATCTGATTTAGTTTTACAATAAAAGCATCGTCAGCACCTGCGCTTGTCTGGTTTACCGTGCATGCACCGGGGTCAAAGTCGGCTGTACCCTGGAACCAGCCCGATAGGTAAACATTGTCGGAGGCATCAGTCGAGATGCCATACCCCTGATCATCAAGTGTGCCCCCCATCGAACCAGCCCAAACAAAATTCCCGTTGTTGTCGAACTTGGAGACAAAGATGTCATCATTAGCTCCCGAAGCTGTTAAGTTAAACGTGCCCGCCCCGGGATCGAAGTCAACCGTGTTAACAAAGAATCCCGTCAGGTAAACATCATTGTTTTTCCCGAGGCAAAGACTAAAACCTTCATCGTATCCTGTACCCCCGAAAGATTTTGCCCATACGAAATCTCCATCGGTCGACATTTTCATGAGATACGCATCGTAGCCTCCTGCAGGCGTAAGATTAAAGGTTCCGGCACCAAAGTCGAAGTCGGTCGTGCCGGAGTATCGGCCGCAGCTGTATACGTTACCGGTTGCATCAACTACGATTTTACGGCCATAGTAACCATCGGTGTAATACGTAGACGTGCTGTTGACCATTGCTTTCGCCCAAACGAAATTTCCGTTGGCATCAAGCTTTGAATAGAATACATCCCAACCGGTTGAGCCGCCCACAGAGGTCAGGTTAAACGTGCCCGCGCCCGGATCAAAGTCTACCGTGCCAAGGAAATAGCCCGTTGTGTAAATGTTACCTGAAGGATCAAGCGCGATACCATAGCCCCGGCTTTCGAGTACATTGCCAATATCTCTGGCCCAAATGAAATTGCCATTGTTATCAAGCTTCAGAATAAAGATGTCTTCCCAATCTGCCGTTAAAAAGAATGTGCCTGGCCCCGGATCAAAATCTCTGGCTCCGCCCTGGTAATAAAATCGCCCGACTACATGCACATTTCCGGTTCCGTCTACCAAAATACCGTAACCATGATCGAACCACGTACCTCCGATGATTCCTTTTGCCCAAACGAAATTTCCGGATGCATCATACTTGGCGATGTATATGTCGGTCTGGCCGGCAGAGGTCATATTGAATACACCCACGCCCGGATCAAAATCAGCGGTGCCGGCAAAACCACCGGTGATGTACACATTGCTGTTTGCATCTATGGCGATGGCCATTGGGGAATCGCCTGCTGTTCCTCCGATTGATTTTGCCCAGATAAAATTCCCGTTGGGATCAAGTTTTGTTATGTAGATGTCTGAGCTTCCGGCTGAGGTAAGATTTGCAATACCCGCGCCCGGGTCAAAATCAACCGTACCGGTATAATAGCCGGTCGTGTACACATTGCCGGCAGCATCAGCCACCATGTCGCGGGAGCGATCAGCACCTGTGCCTCCTGTTCGTTTGGCCCAATTCAGGATAGCGATTTCTTGCGCCAGGCATGTCGTCAAAGAAGTTGATAATACGATAACAGCAACAAGAAGAAGATTGAATCGCTTCGTTATGGTTTCGTTCATTTTCATATTTGAACTGGCTTAAGAACGTTAATGTTGAAGTACACTCTCCTCCTGAGGATTTCTGATTCAATTTACAATCTCCGGAACTAATAACCCGAAAATTATGATGCTATGAATTAGCGTTTAAGGCTGAGGTAACCTGTTTGTGTTTTACCACCCGACAGTTCGATTTTGTAATAATAAATCCCGCCCGGCAATTCTTTGCCATTCTTATTCAAACCTTTGAAGACCCGATCATCGTTGTTATAATCGTCTGTCTCAAACACAAGGTCGCCCCAGCGGTTAAATACCGAGACATGATTTTTTGTGAACAGCTCAATGTTGGCAATCCGCATAATTTCATTTTTACCATCACCGTTAGGCGAAATGGCATTGAATACCCTGACGCTTCCGTCCAGTTCAATCGTCAGCTGCTGTTCACTGCATGCACCCTGTGTGTCGCATACGCGCAACGTGAGGATGTCGCTGCCGGTAAATGTTAGGCCGTTGTAATCAACAATCAGGTATTCTCCTTCAACATTAACGTTCTTAAGCCAGTTCAAATATGAAAATGAACGAAACCATAA